>DATLYR010000164.1 GCA_035574475.1 Nevskiales bacterium
GGCGGCCGCGCTGGCGATCCGTGCCCGGATGACGGTGGAGGAGCTGGCCGACCAGTTGTTCCCCTACCTGACGATGGTCGAGGGGCTGAAACTCGCGGCGCAGACCTTCAAGAAGGACGTGAAGGCGTTGTCCTGCTGCGCCGGGTAACGGAAGGGAGGAAGCGATGGACGGTTACACCACTTCCAGGCTCGCCAGCGCGGCCGGTGTCAGCGTCCATGTCGTGCGCGACTACGTGCTGCGCGGGCTGGTGCATCCGGTGCGTCACACGCCGGGCGGCTATGGTCTCTACGACGAGCAGGCGCTGACGCGGCTGCGCCTGGTGCGGGCGCTGTTCGAGGCCGGGATCGGCCTCGACGAGTTGGCCCGCCTGTGCCATGCCCTGGATGCGGACGGCGATGCCGCCGCGTGCCTGACCCGCTTGCGCACATGGCTCGCGGCACGGCGCGAGCGGCTGGAGTCCCTCGACCGGCAGCTTGCCGGCATGGTGGATGCCCATGCGGAGTGCCGTCATGGATAACGATCAAGCGCCGGGCTGGCGGGCTTACGCCTGGGGTGTGCTGGCCGCGCTGACCTGCCCGTGCCACTTGCCGATCCTGGCCGCCGTCCTGGCAGGCACGACCGCCGGCGCGTTCCTCAGCGAGCATTTTGGAATCGCGGCGCTCGCCCTGGCGGCCCTGTTCCTGTTGGCCCTGACGCGTGCGCTACGGGCCTTCCGGAGCCGGTCATGATCGCGACGCCATCCGATGAACCGACCACCGCGCAATTGGCGCAAGCGGCGCAGCGGCAGGAACTGGTTCTTCACTACCAACCGATCATCGCCGTAGACGGCGGCGCGCTCATCGGCGCGGAGGCGCTGTTGCGCTGGGTGCACCCCGACCTCGGTCTGCTGGCTCCTGTGCGTTTCCTGCCGATGGCCGAGGCCGCCGGGCTGATGCCGTCGATCGGCGACTGGGTATTGCGGGAAGCCTGCCGGCAGATGCATGACTGGCAGGAACACGTTCCGGCGTCGTTCCGCCTGGCGGTTAACGTGGCCGCCAGTCAGGTGGGGCCGGACTTCGACACCGCTCTGCGGCACGTGCTGGCCGCCACGCCGTTGCCCGGCGAGCGGCTGGAGATCGAGCTGACCGAATCGGCTGCGTTCGGCGATCCGACGCTGTTCGCCCTGTTCGACGCACTGCGCACCAATGGCGTGCGCTTCGCCGCCGACGACTTCGGGACCGGCTATTCCTGCCTCCAACACCTGAAGTGCTGCCCCATCGGCACCCTCAAGATCGACCAATCGTTCGTCGCCGGCCTCGCCGCCGACGCCCGCGATCGGACCATCGTGGACACCGTGATCCGGCTCGCGCACGGGCTGGGCTTGGACGTGGTGGCTGAGGGCGTGGAGACCTCAACCAGCCTCGAATGGTTGCGCCAGGCCGGCTGCGACGCGGTACAGGGCTTCCTGTACGCCAAGCCGCTGCCGGCCGACGAGTTCATCCGCTTCGCCCATCAGAGGAGGTAGACATGATGAACAACGAACCTGGGGCGGTCGCCTGCTGCGTCTGCTGCAGGGAAATCCCGCTCGACGCCGCCTTGACGCCGGAAGGCGCCGAGTACGTCGAGCACTTCTGCGGGCTGGAGTGCTATCAGCGCTTCCAGGCGCGCGCCAAGGCCGGCGAGGGCGAGCCCGAGTCCGAGCAAGCGCCGGGCCGGCAGCCTGATCCGTTCTGAGTCAGGTCACGCCGCGCCCCGTGGGTACGCCACTGCGTCAGAAATTGAGGCGAAAGCCGGTGGTCAGGATGAAATTGTTCCTGAGCGCGCTGCCGTTCAGGTGCTGCGAGACCGGTATCTGAGCGCCCGCTTCGAGCACCCATTTGCGGGTCACATACTGCACGGTCGGCGTCAGGAACAGCGTCGTGCCGCCCGAGTTCCGAGCGTCAGCCCCATCGACCCGATCCTTGGCTACATGGATCAGGTTGGCCTCCAGCCCGCCGTAGAGAAAGCTGGGGACGCCTTCGCCCAACGTGCCGGGCCACAGCCGGCGCTGGACCGACAGATCGAGGCGGCTGACCGCGCCGGCTCGGAATCCGTTGGCCTCGCCGTTGCGCTGATGGGCGAGTTGAACGTCCCATCCCCAATCCAGGGATTGGAAAGACGCCACCGCGCCGCCTTGCCAGTCCCAGGAGCCCGAACCCGGCTGGAGCATAGTCGGCAGCCGTCCCAGGCGATCGGAGGCGTGGTCATCGCCGGTCGGCGCCTTGACGCCGAGAAACGGCGCGATGCGGAAGGTATGCCCCGTCGCGTTGTCCTCGTAGACCGTGTAGCGGCCCATGAACATCGCATCGCCAAAGCCCGACTGGCTGCGCGTCGCGTCCGCCCCACCCACGTTCATCGACAGCCGCTTGTCGGCATAAGGCAGCACCGCGAACACGGCAATGTCACGGGTGACGCCGTAGCCCAGCACGGACATCAGACCGGAAACCTCCATGCGGCGGTTCATCGATGATGGATCGTCGGCGCTCTTCACGTAGACGAGCTGCTCGCGCAGAATCCACTCGTCCTTGGAGATGGGCAGGGCCGTGTTGAAGGTCAACGGCGCGGCGTTGACGGCCCCCGCCCAGGCGCAAAGCACGGCCAGCGCCAGGATGTTTCCGGGCGGGACGTTCATTTGGCTTCTTCCTTGGAAACCTTCGCGTCACCGGGCGTGAAGCCGGCGTCATGGATCAACTGCTTGTAGCGTTCGAGGTCGGGTTGCGCGCCGGGCTTGAGCACGATGTGGACGTTTTGCGACTTCAGGCTCGCGCTCGCACTATCGACTTCGCTCGCCTTGCCGAGGCTCTTCTCCAGCCCATAGGCGCAGAACGGGCAGGTCATGCCCTTGACGGCAATGTCCACCACCTGGCGCTCCGCGCCGAAGGCCATGAGTGGCAGGCAAAGCGCCAAGGCGGCTGCCAGGTGTTTCAGATAGGGTCTTTTTTGCATGACGATGATCTCCTGCGAGGATGGGAGGCTCAGACCCCGAGCCAGATACGGATCGGCAGCGCCAGATAGGCGGCGAAGAAGCCGATGCCCCAGAGGGCGGCCGAGACACCATGAATCCGCCGGTTCCAGCGCTGGGCGCGCTCGCACAAGCGCCCCAGCTCGGGATCGCTCGGGCAGGTGCGACCCGGCCGGTAGAGCAGCCAGCCGGAGACCAGCAGCATCAGCCCGGAGCCGGCGAACACCCAAGCCTTGTGCAGGGCCAGCGTGCCCAGGAAGGGCACGGCACTGGTGACGGCCGCCACGGCGGCGCCCAGGCCCAGCGTGACGAACAGGATCGGCAGCGCGCAGCAGATCAGCGTGCCGGTCGAGGTGAACAGCGTCAGCCAACTGACGACGCTTTGCGGAAGTGGTGAGGGATTGGTTTTCATTGTGTGCTCCTACCAGGTCAGCCAGGGGAAAAAGGCGAACCAGCCATTGAGCAGATACAGGCCGGTGAGCATCAGCAGGATGCTGCCGGTCAACTCGAAAGCCCTTTGGTAGCGTCCGAGCGGTTTCATATGCTCGATCCGCTCCAGCGCGGCGGCCGCCAGAGCCAGGGGAATCGCGCGGCCGATGGCGAAACTGGTCAACATCGCCGCGCCGAACAGCGGCGAGCCGCCGGCTGCCGGCGTGTAGAACAGCTCGATCCTCATGGCGCGCGCTTGGCCTCAAAGCTGACCGCTTCCAGGGCCGCCAGGATCGGACAGTCATCGACAGGCAGCGCCCCACCCGAACACTCGGCGATCAGCACGTCGAGCGCGGCCGACATCGCCTGCATGGCGCGAATCTTGGCGGCGAGCTGGAGTTTCTTCTCGATGGCGCGGCTCTTTATGTCGTCGCAGCATGCGCCGTCGGCCTGGCGCAGGTGCAGCAGGTCACGAATCTCTGCGAGCGTGAAGCCGCAAGCCTGGGCGTGCTGGATGAAGCGCACCCGCCGCACCGCATCCTCGCCATAGAGGCGATAGCCGCTATCGGTCTTGCCTGCCGGGATGAGCAGCCCCTCGCGCTCGTAATAGCGCAGCGCGTCGGGGCTGATACCGGCAGCCTTTGCCAGCTTGCCGATGGTCAGCATCAGGGCTGGCCGAGGCCGGCGGCGCGCAGGCTCGCCTCATCGACACCGCGATCAACGCAGCAGCCGGCGAGCCGGCCATCGATCGCCACGGCTGGCACCGAGCGCACGCCGAGCGCCTTCGCGCGCTGTGCGACGGCCAAGTCGCGCATGTCGAGCACATCGACTTCGCACGAGGAGCAGGCCAGGCTTTTTACAAGGGTTTCGACATCGGTGCAGGCCGGGCAGCCGGCGCTGAACACCTCGACTTTGCGCTTGGCAGTCATGTTCAAACTCCTTCCACACTCATGAAGAACACGCCTGCGTGGTCGCAGGCCACCTCTTCACAACACCACTCTAAACCTTTGAGTGCACTCCAAGGTCAAGCCGGATTTCAGCCTGCGGATGCCTTGCTGGCAACGAGAAGCCGTCATGGCCGGCTTTCTGCTGCGCCGCAGGCTGAGGCTGCAGCCTGGTTTGGGAAATCGCACAGCTGCCGCTCTACACGCTGTGTAACGAACCGAGCGTAGGACGCATGGCCTTCGCGGTCGCCCACTGCACGGCCGGCGACCTGCTCATCGGCATGACGGCAGTCGTGCTCGCCCTGCTGGCGCAGCGGGCGGGCACTTTCCGGGAGTGGCTGCGCAGGGCGGTACCCCTGACCGCAATCCTGCTCGCCATGCTCTACATGGCACCCGCGAGCGGCTCAGCCTGACGGCAGGCAACTGGGCCTATGCGCCCTGGATGCCCATCGTGCCCGGCATCGAGATCGGGCTGTCACCCTTGCTGCAATGGCCGGCTGTGATCGCCTGCGCCTGGTGGTGGGCGCACCGCGCCGTCCGTTAAAGCAGCCGGCCGATCATCCAGGCGACTGCCATCGCCAGCGGCAAGGTCGCTACCCAGGACAGCAGGATGTTGCCCAGGGCTTTCCAGTCCAGGGTGCCCGCGTTCGCCCCGACACCGGCGATCGCGCCCACCGAGACGTGGGTAGTCGAAACCGGCAGCCCCAGCGGACTGGCGCACAGCACCAAGGCAGCGGTGATCAGGTTTGCGCTCATGCCTTGCGTGGGGTCCATGCGGCTGACGCGCTGGCTCATCGTTTGCGCGACGCGACGCGCGAACAGCCAGCCACCGGCCGCCATCACGGCCGCAATCATCAGGATCGACAGGGGCGCATCCACGAGCTGCGCGGCGAGCAGCAGCGCCGTCAGCTTGGGGGTGTCGTTGACGCCCCGGGCGAAGCAGATCGACATCGCGGACAGCACGTGCAGGCGGTCCATGCTCCGAGACACCGACCAGCGCACTGGCGCGTCCAGCCGCTCGCAGTCCGCAGCCCCCGCCACGATGACCGCAGGGACCGCCAAACGCACCACTGCTGCCCGATCGCCCGGCGCAGACGTTGCCGGTTCCAACGGCACGACGCATAGGCAATCCCTGGCGCCGGTGAGCGGCCGCAACACACGATACGCCACCGCGCTCAACAGGGCTGCGAGCAAGGGGCTGAGCAGCAGCGGCAGCAAGAACATGACCACCAGCCGGTCGAGGTGCACAGCGCTGTTCTGCGCCAGATTCGCCCCCACCAGCGCGCCGATCAAGGCATGCGTGGTGGAGACCGGAAGCCCGAGTCGGGTGGCCATCAGCACCGTCATGGCCGCGCCGCTGGCCACCGCGGTCATCAGGCGAGGATCCCCAACGACCGCATCGGGCACCAGCCCTTTGCCGGTGAAGGATTGCGCCAGCGCGGCGGCCAGGCCCCAGGATGCGAGGCTGCCGGCCACCGTGGCCAGCGTGGCCCAGGCGAGCGCCCGGCGATAGTCCAGGATCTGCGCTCCCCAGACCGTGGCAAAGCCTTTGAAGTTGTCGTTGGCGCCGTTGCCAAGCGCCAACACCAGCACGGCCACGAGGGTGAGCAGTTCCATGGCTGGCCTCGTGGTTTAGCAGCAGCTCGATGCCGCCGCCCCCGTCGCCCCGACATCGAACGGCAAGCCGCCACCGCAGCCGGCAAACAGGCCATAGTGGCGGGAGAAGTCACCGATGAAATCGAAGTGCGGGGCAAAGCGCGTCTCGTGGAGCATGCGCCAAGTGTTGCCGCACACCGGAAAGACACGCCCGGTTTCGATGTCGTGGTGTTTGTCGAGCGTGAAGCGATCCGGGCACTGCGGGATGCTGCCACGGTAGATCACGGCCTGACCGTAGTCTTCGCAGGCACTCTCCAGTGCGTCGAGCTTGAACAGCCGGTAAGTGGCCGAAAAAAAGCGCGCGCTGCCCAGCTTGGCCGCCAACGTCGGGTCCGTCACGGCCAGCGGCCGGTCGCTGACCAGGCGCGGGTCGGCAAACCCTGCCGCCTGCGCCAGTCGAAGGAAATCGTTCCAGTACAGCGCACCGCCCAGGCATTCACCGTAGAGCACCGGATCGTGGCGCACCGCCTGCGGCAAACGCCGGTCGGCATAGACATCGGAGAAATAGAACTCGCCGCCCGGCTTGAGCAGCCGCTGCACGCCCGCCAGCACGGCCGGTTTGTCCGGTGAGAGGTTGACCACGCAGTTGGAGACGATGACATCGAAGCTGCCGGGGGGCAGATCGAGCGCGTCGAGCTGTTCGATATAGCCTTTGACGAAGCGCACATTGGCGTAGCCGAAGCGCTCGGCGTGCCAGTCGCGGTGTTGCTGCGCCACCGCGAGCTGCTCGTCGGTCATGTCCACACCCACCACCTCGCCATGGGGGCCGACCAGTTGCGCGAGCAAATACACATCGCGGCCGCTGCCGCAGCCCAGATCGAGCACGCGGCAGCCCTCCAGCAACGGCGGGCACACCAGTCCGCAGCCGTAGTAGCGCGCCTGCACCTCGGGGTGGATGTTGGCCAGCAGCGGTTTGAGCCACTCGGGCACCTGGCTGGGGTCACAGCAGGCGCTGGTCTTCAAGTCGTCTGAGTGCTGAAGCTGTTTGCCGTAATAATCTTGGACCAGGGCATGCATGGGAAGTGGCCTCCACGGCGTCAGGGGAATTGACAGGGCGCTTCGCGCGCCACGAAATGCAGATCGACCTCCAGCGGCCGCGCAAGCAGAGCCATGCTGGCCATCGCCTCGGCTTCGACGGCGGCCACGCCGTCCCACTCGCGCACGCGGTAACGGGTGGGCGGCACCCTGTCCGACAAGCGCACCACACGCCACGGTGCCGGGGGCACGTCCGTTGTGACCCCGGCAAAGCGCCCCACCCAATGCACGGGGGCGGAGGTGGCGGCGGAGGGATGGTTTGCTGGGATGGGGGGCGATGGGGTTTGCGCCTGGGCCGCCGAGAGGGTCAGGACGCCCAGCGCCAGGGTCCACAGACGTGCGTTCATGCCGCCTCCTGCCACGCCGCGGGCAGCGCGGCCAGATGTTCGGGTTCGTCGATGTCAGTGAGGGCCGGCGCTTCGGCCCAGTGCCAGCCGAGCGCCGCCATGCGTGCGCGGGTGACCGCGGCCACCTCTGGTGTGCTCCAGGGCATGTCGGCAAACAAGCGGGGGTGCGGCTCGCGCACGCCCAAGGCCACATAGCCACCATCGGTGCTGGGCACGAGCACGGCATCGTGCGTGTGCAGCCCTTGCACCACGGCGTGCAGGGCTGCAGCGTCGAGCGCCGGGCAGTCCGTGCCGATGAACAGCAGCGCGTGCCCTGCTGCCGCATGGTGTTCGGCCATGCGCCACAGACGCTCGCCCAAATCGCCCGCGCCTTGATCCACCCAGCACAACTGTTGCGCCAGCGCAGCGGGCAGAGCGTCCTGCCAGGCCGGGTGGGTCGGCGCGGGGCTGGTGCACAGCACGACGTCGCCCACCGCGGACGCCAGCGCTTGCTGCACGGTGTGCGTGAGCATGCGCTGTGCCAGCCGCGCCGCACCCTCTGGCCCCAGGGCCGGGATCAGCCGCGTTTTGACCACACCGGGCTGCGGCGCTTTGGCGAACACGAGCACGCGCACGGGCCTCATCGGTACGCCCTCGCCAACACGTCGGGATCGGCCCCGAAAAAATAACGGGCGCGCAGCCACCACATCAGAACGATGGTGCGCCACACACCGCGACTCTCCCAGCGGCGGCCCGAGGTGGTCACGCGCAGACGCAGGCAGGCCGGGCGCGACAGGCGCTTGAGCCGGCGCGAGAGTTCGATGTCTTCCATCAGCGCCTGGGCGGGATAGCCCCCCACCTGTGCAAAGGCTGCGCGGGAGACGAAGAGGGCCTGATCGCCGGTGGCGATGCCGCTCAACCGCGAACGCCCATTCATCAGCGCGGCCACCACTCCCAGCCAGTGGCTGCGGCCGTCGATGTGGACGTCGAAGCGCCCCCAGACATGGCGGCCGTCGCGCAGCGCCGCTTCGATGGCCACGGCGGCCCCCGCAGGCAGCCGTGTATCGGCATGCAGAAACAGCAGCGCATCGCCCTGTGCTGCCGCCGCACCGGCGTTCATTTGCGTGGCGCGGCCGCGCGTGGCGGTGAGCACCGTAAAGCCCGCGGCCTGCGCCAGCGCAGGCGAGCCATCGTGGCTGCCGCCATCGACCAGGAGCACCTCGTGCCCCTGTCGCCGCAGCACATCGAGCTGTGCCAGCAAGGCAGGCAACTGGGCTGCTTCATTGAGCATCGGCACGATGATCGACAGCTTCATGCCGCTCCTCGCATCCAGCGGTGGTAGCGCTCCACCCACGCCAGCAGCCGCTGGGGTGCATGGGCGCGCTTCCATTCGCCCGCGGCGTATTTATTGGCTTCCGCCCAGGTGGGGTAGGTATGGATGGTGGAGAGGATTTTGTTCAGCCCCAGCCCGTGCTTCATTGCCAGCACGAACTCGGCGAGCAGGTCGCCAGCATGTTCCCCGACGATGGTCACGCCCAGAATGCGATCGCGCCCCGGCTCGGTCAGCACCTTGACGAAGCCATGGGCCGCGCCATCGGCGATCGCGCGATCCAGATCATCCAGCCCATAGCGGGTCACCTCATAGGCGATGCCCTTGGCTTGCGCGTCTTGCTCGTTGAGACCGACACGGGCCACTTCCGGATCGATGAACGTCGTCCACGGGATCACCGAGTCATCCACCTTGAACTTCTTGAAGCGGCCAAACAGCGCATTGACGGCGGCATACCAGGCCTGGTGAGAGGCCGTGTGGGTGAACTGGTAGGGCCCGGCGACATCACCGGCGGCGTAGATATTCGGATACAGCGTTTCCAGATACGCGTTGGTGACGACGGTGCGCTGCGTTTCGATACCCAGCTCCTCCAGACCATAGCCTTTGAGCCGGGCCACCCGGCCCACGGCGCAGATGAGTTCATCGAATTCGATGCGCTGTTCACGGCCCGTGTGTTCGACGACGATGAGCTTGCGTTCGCCCTCACGTTCGCAACGCAGCGCCTGGTGGCCCGTGAGCACCTCGACGCCGTCGCGGGCCAGTGCCTCCTCGGCCAGCGCCGAGACATCCGCGTCTTCGCGGATCAGCAAGCGCGGCGCCATTTCGATCTGGGTGACCTTCACCCCCAGTCGCGCAAACGCCTGTGCCAGCTCGCAGCCGATCGGCCCGCCACCCAGCACGACCATGCGGCCGGGCATCGCATCGCGCTGTGCCAAGGTCTCCCACAAGGTATCCGAGGTGAGGTAACCCACCGCGTCGAGACCGGGCAAGGGCGGGACGAAGGGTTGTGCCCCGGCAGCGATGACGATACTGCGAGCCGTCAGGCGTTGGCTGCCATCGTTGCGCTGGATCTCCACCGTCCACGGATCCACGATCTTCGCGTAACCCTGCACCACATCGACGCCCAGATTGGTGTAGCGCTCGATGCTGTCATGCGGTTCGACCGCGCGGATCACCGCGTGCACCCGCCGCATGACCGCTTGGAAGGAAAAGGCCGGCTCACTGGCGGTCAGCCCGTAATGGTCGGCATGGCGGATGAGATGCGCGGCCTTGGCGCTTTTGATCAAGGCCTTGCTGGGCACGCAGCCGTAGTTGAGGCAATCGCCCCCCATCTTGTGCGCTTCCACCAGCGTCACCTTGGCCTTGACCGCAGCCGCGATATAGGCCGTGACCAGACCCGCTGCACCGCCACCGATCACGATCAGGTTGCGATCGAAACGGGCTGGTCGCTGCCAGCGTGCATACAGACGCCGCCGCTGCAGTGCGCGCACCAGTGCACGGGCCAGCCATGGAAACACGCCCAGCAGCGCAAACGCGCCGAGCAGCGTGGGCGAGACGATGTCCGAGAGGCTGCGCAACTGCGCGATCTGGGTGCCTGCATTCACGTACACCAGCGTGCCGGCCAGCATGCCGAGCTGGCTCACCCAGTAGAACGTCCAGGCACGCATCGCGGTCAGGCCCATCAGCACATTGATGAGGAAGAAGGGCACCACCGGTACCAGGCGCAGCGTGAACAAATACAACGCGCCATCGCGCCGAATGCCCGCATCGATGGCCGAAAGGCGCTCACCGAAGCGACGCTGCACCCCGTCGCGCAGCAGGTAGCGCGAAACCGCAAACGCCAGCAGCGCCCCCACGCTGGAGGCAAAGGACGCGATCAGCGTGCCCTGCCACAGGCCGAACAAGGCCCCCGCGGCCAGCGTCAGCACTGCCGCGCCGGGCAGCGACAGCGCCGTGACCGCCACATACAGCATGAAAAACCCCAGCACCGCCGCGACCGGGTGGGCAGCGCGCCAGGCCTGCCAATCGGCCAAGCCAGCCTGCACGGCCGCCAGGTTCAGCCAGCGCGGCCCCCCAGCGGCAAAGAATGCGATCAGCGCCAGCGCGATCGCGGCCAGTACGAGCGCTTTACGCGCATTCATCGGGCATCTCCTGCCAGGGCTCCGCCGCAACTGCTGCCCTGGCCCGCGGTGCAGCCGTAGCAGTGGTCGGCCACGCAGACCGGCCCACCGTCCACATCCTGCGCCAGCAGATCCCGCAGATGGGCGCGTCCAGGCCGCGCACCGAGCGGCAGGCCGAGCTGCTGGTTGAAGTCGCAGTCGTAGAGATACCCCTGCCAGTCCACACTGACGAGATCGCGGCACATCACGCCCTCGAGGTTGTCGGCGCGGAAGTTGGCCTTGAGCAAATCCATATAGCCCGCGAACTGCCCTTTGGAAATCAGCCACGAGCCAAAGCGGTTGATCGGCATGTTGGCCAGCGCATAGAGCCGGTTGAAGACGATGCCGAAATGCTCGCCCAGCTCGCGCCGGTAGGCGGCTTCCAGTTTCGTCTGCTCCGGCGGCAGGCTGGGGCCTTGCGGGTTGTAGACGAGGTTGAGCACCAACCCCAAACCTTCCTGTCCGTAGCCCAAGGCATTGAGCCGCTGCAAGCCGGCGATGCTTTTGTCGAACACGCCATCACCACGTTGCCGATCCACATTGTCGGCCGAATAACAGGGCAGCGAGGCCACCACCTCCACCTGCTGCGCGGCCAGGAACTCGGCCAAATCGTCCTGCCCCGGCTCGAACAGGATGGTGAGGTTGCAACGGTCGATCACGCGCACGCCCAACGCGCGCGCCTGCTGCACCAGTGTCCGAAAGCCCGGATGCAGCTCGGGTGCGCCGCCGGTAAGGTCCAGCACCTCGATGCGGCGCGCCACCAGCACCTTGGGGATCAGCGCCAGCGTGTCGGCCTCCATCATCTCTTTGCGATGCGGGCCGGCATTGACATGGCAATGCACGCAGGACTGGTTGCAGCGGTAGCCCAGATTGACCTGCAAGGTGCTGGTACGACGGCGCGTGAGCGATGGAAAGTCGGTGGCCTCGAGCAAGGGCAAGGTGGCGTGCATGGAAAGCTCCTGGTGATGGGGCAGCGCGATGGAGACAGCGATGCATGCGGCTTGGTCGCAGGCTGTGGCGAGTTTCTTACACCCAATGCGCACCCGTCAGTCTGCTGGGTTCCCTGTAATGAAAGCGCCGCTCGTCACGACCAATCACCACCGTGCGCTTGGGCACGGCACTGGCCCACAAGCCCCCCAATTCATCAGGAGACCTTCGATGACCGCTGCCATTGCCAAACTCGACCTGCCTGCCCAGACCTTGGAGTCCACCTCCGGAAAGGCGCGTGAGATGCTCGAAACCGCCCAGGCCAGGCTGGGTTTCGTGCCCAACATGTACGCCAACATGGTCAACTCACCCGGCTTGCTGGAAACCTATCTCATGGGGTACGAGCGCTTCCGGCAGGACAGTGGCTTCACCCCCGCCGAGCAGGAAGTCGTGTTCCTGACCATCAGCCGCTTTCATCGCTGCACCTACTGCATGGCGGCACACAGCATGATCGCCGACAAGGTGTCGAAGGTGCCCGCCCCGGTGCTGCAGGCGCTGCGTGACGGCACGGCCATTCCCGACGCCAAGCTCGCGGCTTTGTCCGCCTTCACCCACGCGATGGTGGAAAGCCGCGGGGCGCCCACGCCCGAGCAGGTTCAGGCGTTTCGCGCCGCGGGCTACACCGACCGCCAGGTGCTCGAGATCATCCTCGCCATCGCGGTCAAGACGCTGAGCAACTACAGCAACCACGTGTTGCACACCCCCGTGGACGCAGCCTTCCAGGCCTATGCCTGGTCGGACTGATCCCGTGACATGCATCGGGTGTGTAAGAACCACGCCGCTCACACGACCAAACACCCGTCACGTCGCCTTTGCGGCCCCAGCGACGCCGACGCCATCCAGGGGCCTCGACCGCACAGGAGATTTGCCATGAACCAGAAACTGTCCGCTGCCGCTCTCACGCTGGCGCTGGGTACCGTGTTGGCCACTGCCGCGACCACCGCCACGGCGCAGGACATGGGGATGGGGGGGAAGGAAAAATGCTATGGCGTCGCCCTGAAGGGCAAAAACGATTGTAAGGCTGGTCCAGGCACGACCTGTGCCGGAACCGCGGCAAAGGACTATCAAGGCAACGCCTGGAAGTTCGTCCCCGCCGGCACGTGCGAAAAGACCGCTTCACCGACCTCGCCCACGGGTTTCGGTCAGCTCAAGGAGTTCAAAGAAAAGAAGGCTTAAGGCATCGCTACTGCAATCGGGCCTATGGCATGCCGCCATAGGCCCGGCATTCGTCAGGAGAGTGCCATGGCATGGCCACCGCCCACGACATTCCAGACTTTGTCGGTATTGCCATTGCGTGCCGGTTTGGGACTCAAGTCCGAGCATTACCGCGTGATCCTCGATCAGGTGCCGGATGTAGGTTTCTTCGAGATCCATGCGGAGAACTATTTCGTCGCAGGCGGCCCCATGCACCACTCTCTGGGCCGCATTCGGGAGCGCTACGCCCTCTCCATCCACGGGGTGGGCTTGTCCATTGGCGGCGCGGGGCTGCTGGACCGCGCGCATCTGGCGGCGCTGAAAGCCTTGCTGGCGCGCTACCAACCGCAGGCGTTTTCGGAACATCTGGCCTGGTCCAGCCACGGCGGGCATTTCCTCAACGACTTGCTGCCGCTGCCCTATACCGACATCACCCTGCAGCGCGTGTGCGCCCACATCGACCAGGTGCAGGAGACGCTGGGCCGCCGCCTGCTGCTGGAAAACCCCGCGACCTATGTCGAATTCGCCGCTTCCACCTGGGACGAGGCGGACTTCATCGCCGAGGTGGTGCGCCGCACCGGCTGTGGCCTGCTGCTCGACGTCAATAACGCGTATGTGAGCTGCACCAACCACGGCCGTGACCCTGACGCCTATCTGACGCGGCTGCCCCTGCACGCGGTGGGGGAAATCCACCTCGCTGGCTTTGCCGAGGACGTGGATGGTGCGGGCGCGCGACTGCTGATCGACAGCCACGGTGCGCCGGTGGACGATGCCGTGTGGGCCTTGTACCGGCGGGCGCTGTGCTACACCGGCCCGGTGCCGACCTTGATCGAGCGCGACCAGAACCTGCCGCCCTTCGAGGTGCTGTTGGCAGAAGCGCATGCCGCCGACGCGCTGCTGGCCGAGGCGGCAGCAACGATTCCGATGCTGCAGGAGGTGGTGTGATGCACGCCTGGAGGCAAGCGCTGCTCGATCCTTCTCTGCCACCGCCGCCCGGTCTGGTCGCGTGGAACGGCTCGGAGGTGGCCACCCGCTTTGCGGTGTACCGCAACAACGTCGTCGTCTCGCTCATCGACGCCCTGGCCGATACCTATCCGGTGGTGGTGCAGTTGGTAGGCGAGGCGTTTTTCCGCGCGATGGCGCGTGAATACGTGCGCGCGCATCTGCCGACCTCGCCCGTGCTCGCGCAGTACGGCGGTGATTTCGCCACGTTCATCGACACCTTTGCCCCGGCGGCGTCGGTGCCGTATCTCTCGGACGTGGCCCGGCTGGAGTGGGCCTACCTGCAGGCCTTGCACGCCCCGGATGCGCCGGTGCTGACCCCGGCGGCCCTGCAGGCGGCGCTCGCCGATCCCGAACGCCTGCCCGCGCTGCGCCTCCATCTGCACCCCTCGCTGCACGGCTTGCGGCTGCGCCACGCCGCCGTGTCGATCTGGGCAGCGCACCACGGGGAGGGTGCGCTGGAGGCGATCGACCCTGGGCGCGCGGAAAACGCCGTGGTCGTGCGCACCGACCTCTCCGTGCAAGTGATTCCCGTGGCGGATGGCGCCGTCGCCGTGCTGGATGACCTGGCCGCGGGCTTGCCCCTGGGCGCCGTGTTCGAGCGCCTGGCCGCGCGCGATGCCCCGCTCGATCTGGGCGAATGGCTGGGCCTGCTGCTGCGGGTGCAAGGGCTGAGCGCACTGAGCTTGACACCCACCGATGATGCGTAAGGAGACCCCATCATGAACACCTGCACCCCTTGGACCCAATGGCCGCGCCGCATCATCGCCCTGTTCGAGCGCATTCCGCACAGCGCCATCGCGCTGCTCGCACGGTTTTCTATCGCAGCGGTGTTTTGGAAATCGGGCCAGACGAAGATCGAAGGGCTGGCTATCGACCTCATTGACGGGCAGTGGCAGCTCGGCTGGCCGCATCTGTCCGACAGCGCCGTGGAGCTGTTTCGCAGCGAGTACCAACTGCCCGTGCTGCCGCCGGAACTGGCGGCGCTGCTGGCGGCGTTTGCCGAACATCTGTTCCCGCTGCTGCTGCTCGTCGGACTGGCCACGCGCTTTTCCGCATTGGCCCTGCTGGGCATGACCGCGGTGATCCAGTTTCTGGTCTACCCCGGCGCCTACCCGACCCACGGCACCTGGGCGGCGGTGCTGCTCTACCTGATGGTGTATGGGCCGGGGACGTTATCGATGGATCATGTCATCGCGCGTCGTTGCCGCCACGGCTGAGTGGGGTGTGCCATGAACGCAGGCCTGCACCGTGTCGGTCGCTGGCTCGCTCGGTATCTCGCACGGCCCGTGCATGTGCATGGCACGGCACCGCCGGTACCGCCCGAGCGCCTGTTGGCCTGTCTGCAACCGGGGGACGTGCTGCTGGTGGAAGGCAACAGCCGCGTCAGCACGGCGATCAAGTACCTGACCCAGTCCACCTGGTCGCACGCCGCGCTCTTTGTGGGCTTTGCCCCGTTGACCGCGGTGGGGCGCGATCCCTCGCATTGCTTCGTCGAGGCCGACATCGTCGATGGCGTACGCAGCGTTGGGGTGGATGCGTTTGCGGGCTTGCACACCCGCATCTGCCGTCCGGTGGGCTTGCGTGAGGCCGATCGTGAGCGGCTCATCGCCTACGTGATCGCCCGCCTGGGCCACCAGTACGATTTGCGCAATGTGATCGATCTGGCGCGTTACCTGCTGCCGACCCCACCCGTGCCAACCCGCTGGCGGCGACGCCTGCTGGCCCTGGGCAGCGGCGAGCCCACGCGCGCCATCTGCTCCACGCTGATCGCGCAGGCTTTCCAGTCCATCCGCTATCCCATTCTGCCCATCATTGAGCAACGACAAACGGAAGCGGCAGACTGCCCTGGATGCCTGGAAGAAATCCTGCACGTGCGCCACCACAGCCTGTTTACACCGCGCGACTTTGACGTGTCCCCCTATTTCGAGGTGGTCAAACCCACCTTGGCCGCTGGCTTCGATTACACCGCCTTGCATTGGGGCGAGTCACCGACCCCACCCGCCATGCAGCCACGTCAGTCCTGACCGGCATCCTCATCCCCGGCAAACGGGCTCTCGGCACGCTCGTTCTCACCGCGGGCATAAGCGCGTGTAATGCGTCTGAGTGCGTGCATCTGCGCATGGAAGTTGCGGCAGCCCGAGCACATCATCACGTGCATCTTGAGCGGAAGCTTTTCCCTGAGCGTCAGCTTCCGCTCCTGCGCCTCGGACATCAAGCGGGTGGCCTCGACACAGTTCAACATGGTTTGCCCTCCAGAAACCAACGGTTTTCCAGGCACTCGCGCAATCTCAGGCGGGCCCGGTGCAGCATGACGTTCAGATTGTTCACGGTGATGCCGACACTGGCGCAAATCTGCGGTGATTCCAGTTCGAGAAATTCCCGCATCATGAACACCTGCGCCTGTCGAGCCGGGAGCTGAGTCAGACAGGCTTCGAACACCCGCCAGAACTGCGCATCGTGCAGCGCGCCTTCCGGGTCCGCCCAGCGCTGCGGCCGTTCATCGGCGTGCCAGAAGCCGCGCCGGTCGAACAATTCGGAAAAGTCCTCGTCATCCTGTGCCGCCTGCAGCAGGCTGCTGGCATCCACCAGGCGCTGTCTTTGGCGCAGCTCGTCGGCGATCTTGTTCTTGAGGATCGTAAACACCCAGGTCTTGAAGGCTGAGCGTCCGCCGAACGAAGCGGCGTTTTTCATCGCGCCAATCAGCGCCTCTTGCACGGCATCTTCGGCCGCGTGCGGATCCGATAGTTGCAGCGTGGCGAACTTGAGCATCTGCCGACGCAAGTCCTCCAGGAACGCGCCCTCCAAGGGAGATACGCCTGACTCGGCTGCGGGTGTCGTCACGCTGGGCGACGCCTCATGGTTCATCGTCTTGTTCCCTCCTCAATCCACACCTCGGCCCCCGATGCCTGCCGTCTCAAGGCATGGCGTGCCACCAACGCCAGTTCCACTCCCGCCGCACCGGCGCCGACCACCACCAGCCGAAATCGCCGCGTGCACCGCGCCGCTTCGATCACCTCGGGCCAGGCGGCGAACAAGCGCTCCAGCGGCTTGACCGGCAGCAAGCGCACACCGGCCAGTTCCAGTCAAACGGTGTCGGTGTCACTGCCGACATCCAGTGACAGCAGATCGTATTCCAGATGCCGCTCGTCGGGCAGGAGCACACAGCGCCGATCAGCATCCATGGCGGCCACGCGGCCCTCGACGAGACGTACGCGGGCTTCGGCACACAAAGGGCGCAGCTCAATGCGGCATTGCTCCGCCCGGTGAAGACGTTTCATGATCTCGACTCGCTACCGCGACGGGCGAGTTGGCGGCGTGCCGGTGCGATGACCACGCGCTGGCATGGAATGAACCCCATCATACGAGCGCTCCCGTTTGGGGTGACCAATGTCTATTGGTCGATGCGACGGGCCCGTTTCTTACAGGTCGGTATGGACGACCTGTAAGAACCTCGCCACGGCCCGCGACCAAGGTTGACATCATGAACATCATGAACTGGAAACGTCTTTCCCTCACCGCGGCGACGATCTTCGTGATCGGTTTGGCGTGGAACGGCCTCATTCATGGCCTCGTGCTGCGCGATGCGAACGAGGCTCTGGACGGCGTGGCGCGCCCGCTGGCGCAGCGCCCGTTGGCGCTCGGCCTCGCGCTCACCGTAGGCATCGCCGTTTTGTTCGCTTACTCGTACGCAGCCTTCGTGCGCACGCCCGGGGTCAAACGCGCGCTCGGCCACGGCGTCTTCTTCGCGCTGCTGACGGGACTTCTCGTCGATCTGAACCAGTACGTTCTCTATCCGATCCCGGCGTCGCTGGCCGCGGCCTGGTTCGTCTTCGGGCTGATCGAGTTCTGCCTTTACGGCGTGGTTGCGTGCTGGCTCTACCCGTTTCCCGCGACGATCGATGGGACACGAGGTTCTGGTGCGTCGTGAGCGCCAACTCGCTCCGACACGGAAGCGTGTCGAACAGGGCTATCCGTGTCGTGACTGAGCACCGCAACGCGCTGCCTGCGACCGCGCGGCGTTTGCACGATAGCGTGCTCCGCGGCACCAGCTGTCCTGGAATAGCCAACCATTCACCGTAGGATTCTCACCCACGAGAATGCGGCGCATCGGGGCCAAGGTTGCTGAAGCGAAGCACTGAGTGGCGATCTAACTTGGTCATGCCAAGGATCGCCACGTTCATCCGCTCGGCGGCGGCACGGTCGGGGCCTTCGTCGATGGCCAGCACGAACTCCGGGACGATCTGCCAGGACACGCCGAAGCGGTCCTTGACCCAGCCGCAGGGCTGCACCTGGCCCCCTTCGGACAGGGCTTCGTGTAAGCGATCGATTTGCGCCTGGGTGTCACAGTTCACGTAAAGCGAGAAGCTCTCGTGGAACTTGCCGAAATAGCCGCCGCCGTTGAGCGCCAGGAGTTCCATGCCGTTGAGCTGGAAGCGAATGGTCTTGACCGCACCGGCCGGCCCCGGCAGTTGCTCGCTCGGCAGGCCGTGTAGCTGCTTCACGGTGTCGATCTCGGCCTGCGAGAACGTGCTGCGCGCCAACTCCCCCGCCTGGCCGAACACGGCGCGGAAGAGCTCGATATAGGTGCGGACCGCCTGTTCGGTCTGCTCGGCGTTGGCAAAGGCCAGACAGGGAAGGAGGGGCTTCATGAGGGAATCTCCGCCTCCACCAGGCGGGTGAGCAGATCGAAGGACTGCTGCCAGCCCAAGCGGCAGGCCTCGGCCGGGATGGCATCGGGCAGCCCGGCCTGCTCCACCGTCAACTCGGTGCCGACGGACACGGCGCGCAGGGTGTAGGTGGTGAGCATTTCACCGGGCAGCTGGTCATCCTCAAAGCGGTCGGTGGCGACGAGCCTCTCGTTCGGCACGATCTCGCGATAGCTGCCCCCGAAGCTGTGGCGCTGGCCGTTACCCAGGTTGATGAAGCTCATGCGGTAGTGGCCGCCCACGCGCAGGTCGCACTCGTGCACCTCGGCCACGAAGCCGTCGGGCGGGTTCCATTTGACGATGGCGGCCGGTTCGGTCAGCGCGCGCCAGAGGCGCTCGGCCGGGGCGCGAAACACGCGAACTTGGGTCAGGGTGTAGGGCATGGCGCTCATCTCCTCTTGCGCTGGGTGGATGGAAGGGGAAGCAGCGCCTGCACGTAGCGCTTCAGATGCGCGATCGCGTCGAGCGCGGCCTGCGGGTTGTTCATGGCTTTTGCGAGCACGAAGCCGCCTTGCAGCACGGCCTGGGTGTGGCGCGCCAGGCTCTCGGCGCTCCACTCGGCATCCGGGGCGTACTTCGCCTTGGCCGCTTCGATCGTCGGCACGAGGGTTTGCGCATGCGCCTCGATGCCGGCGCCGCAGGCGGCTTGCAGCGCTGGGTGGCTGGCGAAGGTCTCCTGCACCAAGGTGCCGAGCAGGCAGGTGAACTCGGGCATCGCCCCGCGCACCAGCTCGGCGCGGAAGTCGAGATAGGCGAGCAGGCGCTCGCGCGGATCCTCGACCCGCCAGTACGGGGCGGTGGCGAACAGCGTGCCGGTGGTGTCGTTCCAGTGCGCGATCGCGGCCAGCGCGGCCGCTTCCTTGCTGTCGAAGTGGTGGAAGAAGCTGCCCTTGGTGACGCCGGCGGCCGCGCACAGATCGTCCACCGTCGTCGCGGTGTAGCCCTTGGTGCGGAACACGCCGAGCGCAGCCTCCAAGATACGCTGACGCGACTCCTGCCCGCGGGCGGTGGGGGCGGCCTGGCTCATAGGTGGGCCGTCACCGCAGGTGCCGCGTCCCAGCGGTCGTGCGCGCCGTCCACGTAGGTCACCGGCAGCGCGGCCAGGCGCTCGGGCGCCAGCCCCTCGAGGCAGGCGACGTTGATCGCCACACCCTGCCCATCGGTGGTCTGACCGAAGGGCTTGACGCCGCAACGGGTGCAGAAGCGGTGTCGGATGCGGCCCGCACCGAAGCGGTAGTCGGCGAGATGCTCTTCGCCCTGCAGCAAACGGAACTGCGCTGTCGGCACGAAAGCCAGCCAGAAGCGGGTCTTGGCGCAGATAGAGCAGTTGCAGCGCACCGTGCCGGCCTCGAGATCGGCCTCGACTTCGAAACGCACGGCGCCGCAGTGGCAGCTGCCGGTGTAGGCATCCAGGGCCATGGTGGTTGCATACCGATTGGTTGGTTTTTTTGATGCTAAACCGACTAATAGGTATGGTCAAGACGGCCGACTGATGTTCGGGATCGCAACGGCACCTTGGCGCGCAGTGAGACCGGCCTCACCGGCAACACCTGGACCTGGACGGTGGCCGAGGCCGCCGCGGACGCCGGTGCCGCGGGCGATCGCGTGACCCTCGAGATCAGCGCCGTGCGCGATGGGCTGGAGAGCTGGCAGGCGCAGGCGCGCAGCGTCGACCGTGCCGGCTGATCGCTTGACTCTTGGCCTTCAAGGTCGAGTTGGCGCTCCTGGAGAGCACGGGGATTTACTAGAAGAGTGTCTTTGCACATCTGGAAGCGGCGGGCATCTTGGCCTGGGTGGTCAATGCCCACCTCGTCAAGCACGTGCCGGGGCGCAAGACCGACATCGCTGATTCCGAATGGCTGGCCCAGTTGGGGCGCTTCGGCCTGGTGCGCGGCAGCTTCATCCCGCCCAAGGATTTGCGGGAGTTGCGCCTGGTATCGCGCTACCGGAAGAAACTGTCCGGGGTGCTGGCTGGGGAGAAGAACCGGATGCACAAGCTCCTCGATGATGCCGGCATCAAGCGGTGGGGTCGTTTCGGATATCAACGGCGTCTCGGCCAAGCGGATGATCGAAGGTCTCATTGCCGGGCAATCCCCGGCAGAATTGGCCACCCCACAGCCCTGGCAACAAATCCTTGCCTACGCTAACCTCATATCCAGCCATCGCTTCTCTCCTTCGGTTGATCAACGTCTCGATAACGTCATCGTACCGAACCGAAGCGGTGGCTACTCGCCATCCGATTTACAGCAGTTTATAGACTCAATCCTGCGTTCAGGCCGGCGCTCAGCAGACGACCGTTCGTCCGAAAGACGGCGAGGATGATTTCGGTCAGCAACTCAGCTGCCTGTGTTCGCATGGGTCGACCGAGAAGAAGAAATTGACAACCAGTTTCCATTGGCAGCAACTAGTTGCCAATATCGGCATCCAAGGCCGAGACGCTGATCCCCTACGCCCGCAACCCGCGCACGCACTCCGACGCCCAGGTGACCAAAATCGCAGCCAGCATTGTCGAGTTCGACTGGACCCGCATCCGCCAGACCAACGGCTTCCTGGAGGCCTTCAACGCCTCTTCTAGGCCACCAAGCGCAAGGCCCGCGGCTATGCGGGCTTCTCCACCATCCGCGCCGTCGTCTTCCTCCTTGCCGGCAAGCTGGACTTCGGAAAAGTCAATCAGCATGACGCTTGACCCACTCGCCTTTCAAAAGAGCCCCTCGGAGACATCGACCAGCATCACATCCAGCCCGGTCAGCGCGCACGCTTGCGCGATGCCGCAGCCCATCGTCCCGGCGCCGATCACGCCGATCTTCTGCATGCTCATCGCCTCCACCCGCGCAATCGCGATCAGACTCGCTCGAAGACTGCAGCGATGCCCTGCCCGCCGCCGATGCACATGGTTACCAACGCGTAGCGCTCCCCAGTGCGCAGCAGCTCATGAATCGCCTTGACGGTATTGATGGCGCCGGTGGCGCCCAAAGGATGGCCGAGGGAGATGCCGGAGCCGTTCGGGTTCACCTTCGCCGGATCCAGCCCCAGCTCGCGCGTCACAGCGCAAGCCTGGGCGGCGAAGGCCTCGTTGGACTCGATGACGTCCAGATCGTCCACGCTGAGCCCCGCGCGCTGCAAGGCCAAGCGCGTGGCCGGCACCGGGCCGATGCCCATGTACGCCGGCTCGACGCCGGCGTGGCCCCAGGACACCAGGCGCGCCAGCGGCCGCAGCCCCAGCGCGCTAGCGCGCCGTGCCTCCATCAGCACCACGGCGGCCGCACCGTCGTTGATGCCGGAGGCGTTGCCCGCCGTCACCCGACCGTCCTTCTTGAATACCGGATTCATCTTCGCCAGCTGTTCGGCCGTCACGTCCGCGCGGACGTGCTCATCGGTATCGAACAGAACCGGCCCCTTGCGCGTGGGAACCTCCACCGGCACGATCTGCTCCCTGAAGCGCCCTTCGGCGATCGCCCGGGCGGCCCGGCGCTGGCTTTCCAGTGCCAGTTCGTCCTGCATGGCGCGCGTGATGCCATGGCGTTCCGCGACATTCTCCGCGGTGATGCCCATGTGAATCTTGTGCCACGGATCATGGAGGGCGCTCGCCATGTAGTCGACCATCTCGGCCGTGCCCATGCGTGCGCCCCAGCGTGCGGCGGGCAGCAGATAGGGACTGCGGCTCATGGACTCGGCGCCGCCGCCGACGGCGACATCAGTCTCCCCCAGAAGGATCGCCTGGGCGGCGCAGAGGATCGCCTGCAGGCCCGATCCGCAAAGGCGATTGACGTTGTAGGCGGATACCGGGTTGGGTATGCCGGCGTCGAGGGCCGCGACGCGGCTCAGGTAGGCATCGTTCGGCTCGGTGGGGATGACGTTGCCGAGGACGACCTGGCCCACCTCGGCCGCATCGATGCCGGAACGTTCGAGCGCCGCCCGCACCACGGTAGTGGCGAGGCCGGTCAGCGGCACGTCCTTGAGTGATCCGCCGAAGCTGCCGATCGCCGTGCGGGCGGCGCCCACCAGCAGGACTTCCCGTTGCGACATTTTCCTTGCTCCTGTCTTGTTGGAAACGGTTACCGGCGCCCGGGCGCTTCGTAGTCCGGGCACTCCCGCGCGAAGCGGACGAAATACTCCAGGGCCTGCGGATTGCGCATGGCATCCCGGTTGGCCGCCTTCTCCGCCGGCCAGCCCATGAGGATCTTGCGCACCGGGACTTCCATCTTCTTGCCGGTCAGCGTGTAGGGAATGGCGTCCACCGCATAGAAGCTGTCGGGCACGTGGCGCGGCGAGCAGTCGCTGCGCAAGCGTGACTCGATCCGTCTTCGCAACGCCTCGTCCATCACCACGCCGTCCCTGAGGACGAGGAACATGGGCATGAAGAACTTTCCGTCCTCCAGGTCGCAGCAGACGATCAGGCTGTCCACGACACCCTCGACCTGCTCCACGACGCGATAGATCTCCGCGGTGCCGATGCGCACGCCGTAGCGGTTGAGGGTCGAATCCGAGCGGCCGTAGATGTGGCAGCCGCCGCGCGCGTTGATCTTGAGAAAGTCGCCGTGGCGCCAGACGCCGGGGAAGTGGTCGAAGTAGGACTCGCGGTAGCGGGCGTTTTCCGCATCACCCCAGAAGTACACCGGCATGGAGGGAATCGGATTGGTGCAGACCAGCTCGCCGATCTCGTCGATGAGCGGTTTGCCGGCATCGTTCCAGGCTTGGATGTCCTTGCCCAGCATGCGGCACTGGATCTCGCCGGCGTAGACCGGAAGCGTCGGCGAGGAGCCGACGAAGCCGCCGGCAATGTCGGTGCCGCCGCTGACGGAAGCGATCCACAGGTCATCCTTCACGTCGCGATAGAACCAGGCGAAGGTTTCAGGCGTGGCGGGCGATCCGGTCAGCATCACGGTGTCGAGCCTGGTCAGGTCGAAAGTCTCTTTGGGTCGGAGTCCAGCTTTCTGCATCATCTGCACATAGGTCGGGCTGGCGCCGAACAGGGTGACTTCCTGCTCGGCGGCCATCTTCCACAGCAGGTCCGGTTGCGGCTGGGAGGGATGGCCGTCGTAGAGCACGATGGAGGCGCCGGTCACCAGCGCCGCCACGGTGATGTTCCACATGATCCAGCCGGTGGTGGTGTAGAAGAACATGCGCTTGCCGGGCCCCAGGTCGGAATGCAGGCGCAGCAGCACGCAGGCCTCCAGCAGCGCGCCCACGTGGCCATGGACGATGGGCTTGGGCAGCCCGGTGGTGCCGGACGAGTAGACGATCCACAGCGGATGATCGGGGGGCACGCGAGCGAAGGAAAATTCCTCCGGCCCGGGATCCGTCCCCGCCATCACCTCGGACCAGCGCTGCGCCCCCGCGATCGGCGCCGCGGCCGTGGGATTCAGGTAGGGCAGCCAAATGACGTGCTCCACGCCGGGCAGCGAGGCGACAATGCGGCGCACCTCGTCGCTGCGGTCGAAGTCCTTGCCGCCGAAGCGGTAACCGTCCGCCGCAAACACCAGCTTCGGCTCGATCTGGGCGAAGCGGTCCAGCACCGTCTGCACGCCGAACTCGGGCGCCGCCGACGACCATACCGCACCCACGGCAGCCGTCGCCAGAAAGGCGATGACGGTCTCGATGACATTGGGCATGTAGGACACCACCCGATCGCCGGGACCGATGCCGAGTTCGCGCAGCCGGCTCGCCATGATTCGGACCGCGGCGCGCAGCGCCTCCCGCGAAGTGCCTGCCGCCTCGCGCAGCTCCGAGAGATGGACGATCGCCGTCTCGTCCGCGGCGCCCGGCCGCAGCAGGTGCTCCGCATAGTTGATCGTGGCGCCTTCGAACCACGTCGCACCGGGCATCGCGGACGACGACAGCACGCTGCAAAAGGGCGTGTCAGACATGACGTCGAAGTACCGCCAGCAATCGCCCCAGAATTCCTCCAGATGGTCCACCGACCAGCGGCGCAGGGTTTCGTAGTCGCCGTCGAAGCGGAGCCCGCGCTCGCGCTCGACCCAGCGCATGAAGTGCATCATGGCGGAGCCTGCCACCCGCTCCGGCGAGGGTGTCCACAGCAAATCCCCTTCCTTGACCGGCGGCAACTCGTTCACTCGCGTCGGCATTCAGGCCATCTCCGTAAGGCGTTGCAGCACCGTTTCCGGCACCGCAGCGGCGGGCACCACCGCGTAATGGAAGCAGCCGGCGCCGGGCGCCGGGGGGCGCGTCCCCATCCAGAAGTCGGGGCCGAGCATGATGCCGCCCGCCATGCCCTCCGGCAGGGTCGGCGCGATGTGGAAATCTACGCCGCCCGCGCTCACCGGCTCCTGCGGGCTGGCATCGAGCAGCCCCACTTCCCAACGGTAGTGGTGCGCCTTGTTGATGACCGGGTCGTACCAGGAAAGCTCCTGCGCGCTGGCGGGCGCCTGGCCGGGCGATTCGACGAGCACCACTGCATCGAGGCCGCAGTCTGCAAATGCCCGCAGGAAGTCGGCGACATACACCGCCGCCGCGCCGATCTCGTCGCCGTTGCCGGCGACCTCCGCCGCCAGGGCCTGGCCGCGGGCCGCCCGGTAGGCGAGCGCAAGCCAGCGCCGCGGCGACGGCACCATCAGCGCCAGCGGCCGATCGGCATTGGCCGCGCGCAGCGGTTCCAGCAGCCGGGCGACCGCCTCGCGCAGGGCCGGCTCCTCCAGCAGGCGCCGCAACGGATAGCCCGTCCTGGATTTGGCCCTCATCGCGTCCACCAGGGCGGGATTCGCGGCGAGCAGTGCGTCGGCAATGGGCTCCACCGGCAGGTGAACCACACCGGATTTCAGCAGCGCCTGGGCCCTGCCGTGGAAAGCCGAGAAGCGCGCCTGATCGAGCCACGGAACGCTGCCGTTCTCCAGCAGCGTCGCCGCGTAGTCGTAGAAGTCCAGCCACAGCGCAGGCCGGGCGTTCATTGTGAAATCCTGAATCGTGGTTCCCATGTTCTCTTTCACTCCTTCAACTCCCCAGCCGCTGCAGTGCCGACGGCGTGAGGTAGTCCTCATACACGCCCGGGTCATTGACCTTCATGGCGTGCCCGCCCGCCACTTCCCAAACCTGCTCGATACGCGTCATGCGCTTGGTCTGCCGTTGAAGGCATGCACCGTGGTCCATGACCAATAGGCGTTTCGTCCATCACGAACCCGACCGCGGCCGTCGTCATAGACGGCATAGGCGCTGGCGACCGATTCCGTTCGCATGAAGGCGGCCCAGGGGGAGGACAGCAGTCCGGCGCCGGCGATCCGGCGTAGCGATCGCCGCAGGAATGCGCGACGGCTGCGCGAGAGGACGCTTTCCATCTCGCCTCTCGTCACGCAGCAGCGACGCATTCCGCGCTGACCTGCCGTGCCGCCTCCTCCCGGGTATAAAAGCGTCCGTCGCGCACGAAGCCCGAGGTGACGGAAGCCTTGATCGCCGCCACGCGACCGGCGGCGTCGCGCGCCACCACGAGCTCGTCGGGCAGGCCATCCAGCAGATGACAGGGCGCCTGTCGCCCGTCCGCGAAGCGGGAGAGGTAGACGATGTCGGTCTGGGTGTCGTGGAACGCGGGTTGGAAACCATGGCTGCGGTTCTCGGCGCTGACGCCGCCGCTGCCGCGGAAGGTTCGGGTTTCCTGTTCCAGCACCTGCCCGGTCATGACTCGATTCATCTGCTTGCTCCGCTCACTGCCATCCTACGTTGCTTCTGTCTGAACTCTACTTTTCCTTGGGAAGGGGTTTCACCACTCGCGCGGGTAGAAGGGGCGCAACCGATGGGGGGACAGTCGGGTAGTGGCGCCGGGCGGCAGGACTTTGGAAACATTTGGGCATAAACTACAAACGTGATCCGCGCCACGGTGCTGCAACGCAGCAGCATCGATCCCCCGATGTGTGGCGAGGATGCTCCGGCCTTCAGGCCGGAGTGACTCACAAGACAAACGATATTGGAGACAGACAAGCCAATGCTGCGCCGCTTTTCCCAAAACGGGCAGCGCTCGGGGACCCGCCATGACCAAATCCGTACCCAAGCAACTGCGCCCGGTGCCCGCGACAGATAATCCACCCACCCAGAGCGCCACCCCAGTCCGCCAGAAGCTCTTCGTCACCACCAAACTGCGCCCGCCCACCAACAAGGCGAACCTGATCGAGCGCCCGCGGCTGATGGAGATCCTCGGCCACACCCTGTCGCGCAAGCTGGCGTTGATCCACGCGCCTGCCGGCTTCGGCAAGACGACGCTAGCCGCGCAGTGGCACGACCGGCTTCACGCCACGGGCATCACGGTCGCCTGGCTGGCCATCGATGCCGCCGATAACGACCTGGAGCGTTTCCTCGCCTACGTCGTCGAGGCGATCCGCGCCGCCGAGCCGGACATCGGCGCGGGCCTCACGGAGGTGATCGAGTCCAATCCCGGCAACGCCGCCGAGTTCGTGCTGGGGGACCTCATCAACGAGTTCGAGCTCTATGACAAGGAGTTCGTACTGTTCCTCGACGACTGGCACCTGATCCATGAGCCCAAGATCCACCAGGCCCTGGAGCTGTTCCTCTCGCGCGTGCCGCCCAATTTCCACTTGGTGGTGACCAGCCGCAGCCGGGCCGGCATTCCTCTGGCGCGCCTGCGGGTGCAGAACGAGTTGGTGGAGATCAATGCCGCGGACCTGCGCTTCGACTACACGGAATCGAGCACCTTCCTCTCGGACGCGAAGGCGCTGCAGCTGGGCGCCGAGGACCTGGAGGTCCTGTGGCGCAGCACCGAGGGCTGGGTCGCCGCGCTGCAGCTCGCCTCGATCTCCCTGCGCAGCGCCGGCGACCGGGATCGCATCCTGCGCTGGGTGGCGGGCACGCCCCACGATATCGGCGAATATCTCGCCGAGAACGTGCTGGACAGCCTGCCGAAGGACCTCGTCGACTTCATGCTCAAGACGAGCATCCTCGGACGGCTCTCCGGCGAGCTCTGCCGCGCCGTCACCGGCGAGGCGGCCAGCGCCCAGTTCCTGGATGCGCTGGAGCGGCAGGAGCTGTTCCTGCTGCCGCTCGATGAGGAGCGGCAGTGGTTCCGCTACCACCACCTGTTCGCCCGCTTCCTGCAGCGCCGGCTGGAAAGGGAGCACCCCGGCCTGATGCCCAAGCTGCATCTCGCCGCCTCCGACTGGTTCGCCGCCCACGGCCAGACGGCGGAGGCGCTGGCCCACGCCCTGGCGGCAGATGAGGTGGAGCGGGCCATCGCCCTGGTGGAGAAGGACGCCATGGCACTGATGCAGAACAGCTACATGTCCACCCTGCTCGGCCTGGTGGCGCAGCTGCCCCAGGCCCGGCTGTTCGACCGGCCCATCCTGCAGACCGCCGTCGCCTGGGCCCACTGCCTCACCCACCACCCGCACGAATCCGAGGAGGCGCTGGCCCACGTGATCCGCGTGGCGTCGACGCAACCCCCGCAGACGCAGAAGCTGCTCCTCGGCGAGGCCAACGTCATCCGCGCCTGCAACGGCGTCTATGCTGACCGCATCGACGACGTGGAGACCATGGTGAGGCCCTGCCTCAACGAAAGCGCCATCTATTCGCCCTGGGTCGTCGGCGTGGCGGCCAACATCCTGACCTACCGCCACATCCACACCTACCAGTTCGACAAGGTGGCACCGCTGCAGACCTGGGCACGCGACTACCAGGACCGCGCCCAGGGGCTGTTCAGCGGCGTCTATGGCCGCTGCTTCTCCGGCATCGCCGCCTGCTGGGCCGGCGACCTGGCGCTGGGCAAGAAGCACTTTCTCGACGCGCTGGTGCTGGCCCGGGACACCGCCGGCCGGCAATCCCACGCCGCCCGGCTCGCCGGCGCCCTGCTCGGGCAACTGAAGTACGAAGCCAACGAGCTGGAGGAGACAGAGCAGCTCCTGCAGGAAAGCCGCATCCTGGGATTCGAGGGCGGCGTGGTGGACTTCTATCTGGCGACCTTCATCTCCACCTGCCGGCTTATGGTGCAGAAGGGCGACTACGCCGAGGCCAGCGCTATCCTGCAGGAGGGCGAGGATACGGCCCGGCATCTGCGCCTCGACCGCCTGGCCATGGCGGTGGCCGGCGAGCGCGTGCGGCTCAGCCTACTGGTCGGAGACATCCGTGGGGCGGAACGTACCCTAGCCGACTTCGACGGGCGTTTCGCCGGCGCGGAGCCCCCCGTCGCCGGCATCGCTGCCCAGATCTGGGACTACCGGGAGATGGCCCGGGCGCGGCTGCTGTGCGAACAGGGATATCCGGAACAGGCGGTGACCATCCTGCGCACCCAGTCGCGCCGCGCCCAGGACAGCGGGCGCAAGTACCATGAGGTCGCCATCAATGTCCTGCTGGCCATTGCCCTGGATGTGGCCGGCCAGGGGGCGGACGCGGAGGAGACGCTGGCGCGCACCGTCGCCGACGCGGTCCCGCGCGGCATCATCCGCACCTTCCTCGACGAGGGACCGCGCGTGGTGGTGATCCTGGAACGCCTGCGCGAGAAGGCGCGCCGCCATCAGGCGGCCGCCGGCGGGCTGCCGGAGTTCGGCGCCTCGGCCAATCTGCTGGTCACCACCAGCCGCCACCCGGACCGCGGACTGCCCTTGCTCGTCGCCTCGCGAGCACCCGCAACTTCAACGGAATACGGCGCCCGCACCCGCGCCCCGTTCGACGACAGCCTGAAACGGCGCGAGATCGACATCATCCGCTTCCTCGACCAGGGCCGTTCCAACAAGGAAATCGCCCGCGCGCTGGGCATCAGCGTCGATACGGTGAAGTGGTACCTGAAGGCGATCTTCTGCAAGCTGGGCGTGGCCCGTCGCGGCCAGGCCATCGCCGAGGCGCGGCGGTTGCGGTTGCTGGATGAGCCGTGAGGCAGGGGCGGATCGGGTTCCCGAGAAGGCCTCTCCTTGCATTTTGAGCGGCGTCCTGCGCCGCAGCCGCCTACCCGCCAACGTCAATCGACCGGATGATCCTCGCCACGTCCTCCAGGTGTTTCCCATAATAGTGCTCGCGCGTGCCCAGGTACATGATCAGCTGCAGCCGCTGCGCGATCACTGCGCCCGCAACGAGCCCCGCCCTTCGAGCCCGTCGCGGTACAGGAAATCGGGTTCGAAGCGAAAACCGGGCAGCCGGCCGAAGTCGGCGGGCCGCAGGTTGTGCGCCTGCAGCTGCGTGTATCCGGCGTGTGCCAGGCTGTCGAGCGTGAACTCCATGATTTCGTGCGGGGTCATTTCCGGGCTGAACAGCGGCCGCTGCCTCTGGTCCCTCGCGGCCGCCTCCAGCGGCGCGCCCTTGCGGATCCCTTTGATGAAGTAAAGCGCTTGCAACGCGGGACCGTCAGCGGTCCAGGTCTCGATGTTGCCGCGCCGGAACCGGCTCCACGCAATTTGCGGATCCACGGTGTATGGATCGCCCAGTCCGACGCGCCCGGGTTTCGTCCCGTTCGGGGCGGCGCACCCCGCCGACAAAGCGAGAACCATGAGCGCTGCGGCATGCCGAGGCATCGCGGTCGTCATGGGGAGCGCTCCAGATAGCTGCGCACCATCGCCCGGTCCTCGGCATCGGGCTCGAGCTCCAGGTAGCGCCCCAGGAGCCGCCGCGCCTCCTGCCTTTCACCGGATTTCAAGGCCAGCAGGCCGAGGGCGCGGTAGGCTTCGGCAGAAACGTCGGCGTACGGCAGCGCTTTGCGGTATGCCGCCTTGGCCTGCTCGTCGTCCCCCGGCTTGCCGCGAAGGCGGTAGAGCTCTTCCTGATCCCTTTCCCGCAGCAGCGCCTGCCAGAGCTTGGCCGCCTCGCGCGCGTCGTAGCCCGCCGCGGTGGCAAGATCGAAACCAATCTCGTCCGCCTCCCGCTCGGCATCCCGAGAGAACTTAAGATGCTGCCAAGGGTGGCGAGCTGCGCGACGTCCTGGACATAGCCCGGCGCGCCGGCCATGCCACTCAACAGGCCGAAGTACGTGGACAGATCGGATTTGCGCCGTACGTCGCGCCACGCCTGGAGGGTGTGCCGGCGCAGGTAGTCGCCCAGCTCGTGTCCGAGCACGTAGGCCAGCTGCGCCTCGTTCTCGGCGCGGCAGCAAACCGCTCCAGACCTGCATGACCCCGTTGGGCGCCATGGAGGCGTTGAACTCGGAAACGCGCATGAGGTAGACGGGCACGTCGCTGCAGCGCGGCCCGGCGAGATGGCCGTCTTCCGGAATTCGGATTAAGGAATGCTCACCTTAACCATGGGATATTCATTTCCAATATAGCCGCTCAAGGCAAGATGGCGACCTTGATGACGCCATCGCGCTGGTTGCCGAACACCTCATACGCCTTTTCAATATCGTCCAGTCTGAAGCGATGGGTGATCAGTGGCGTCATGTCGACCCGCCCCGACTGCACAACATTGATCATGCGGCGCATGCGCTCCTTTCCGCCCGGGCACAGCGTCGTGATGATCTTGTGGTCGCCGACACCGGCCGCGAAGGCGTCCACCGGAATCACGAGGTTGCCGGAATAAACACCGAGGCTGGACAATGTGCCGCCCGGACGCAGCACCCGCAGAGCGTTCTCAAAGGTGACCTGGGTGCCCAGCGCCTCGATGGCAACATCGACCCCTCGACCATCGGTCAGGCTTGCGATTTCCGCGACCGGATCGACCTCCTTGTAATTCACCACGATGTCGGCCCCCATGCGCTTTGCCATTTCCATGCGGGACGGCACCGAATCTACCGCGATGATGGTCGTAGCCCCTTTCAGCTTGGCCCCTGCAATGGCGCACAGGCCGACCGGACCGCAGGCGAAGACGGCCACCGTGTCGCCGATGCCGACCTTCGCCCGCTCGGAGGCTGAGAAGCCGGTCGACATGATGTCCGGGCACATGAGCACCTGCTCGTCGGTCAGGCCGTCCGGAATCGGCGCCAGGTTGACCATGGCGTTGGGCACCAGGAGATATTCAGCCTGTGAGCCATCCATGCTGTTGCCGAACTGCCAGCCGCCCGCCACCTTCAAGCCATGCTTCGCATGGCCGCCGTCCTGCGCACCGCAACCACAAAGCGAGCCATAACCGTAGCCGCTGGGCGTGAGTGCCGGCACGACTACCCGCTGCCCTTCCGTGTAGTCTTTGACACAGGAGCCGAGTTTTTCGATGACACCGATGGGCTCATGGCCAAAGACCACGCCTTCCTTTTCCACCGGCAGCTCACCCTTGAGGATATGGACGTCGGTGCCGCAGATCGTCGTCATGGTGATGCGGACGAGAGCGTCCAGCGGCCCCACCTCGGGGATGGGAATCTCGTCGAGAACCAGGCGACCCTTTCCAACAAAGCGTGCTGCTTTCATTCTCTTCGGAAACATCTGTTCTCCCCCGATGCATTAGCGAAAGCAAGCCGGCCGGAAAGCCGGCCGTTCATGCCGGCCGGGCCTCACAGGCACGGCCGGTACTGCATTCCGGACAACGTAGGCAAAAGCTCCGATTGAGGAGATGGCCGATGACCAAGCACAGGCTGCCGGCCACCGTCACCGGCATCTCCCACTCCTCGCCGAACATCGCATGAGCGACGAAGGCGGCGAACCCGATCTGCGCCACGCCGCCGACGATCAGCAGCAGCGGCGCCAATCGGCGATGCAGGCAATAGCCCGGCAAGGCGGCCAGTGCAGCAGGGATGACCAGCCCGATGGCCAGAATCTGGTGAGTCGCCTCGCTGCCCGGCAGTACGGATGCGAAGGCCGGCAGCGCCGCAATCAGGAAAGGCAGGCCGAGGCAGTGGAGCAGACAGACCAACGATGCGGAAATGCCTATGGCATCCCATTCGACACGTACAGTGTTGGCGTTCATGGTGTTTTCTCAGCCGACAAAGGGATCAATACCGGCCATGGGCAGCGCCCCATGGCCGGGCATGCACGGCCTCAGGCCCCCGCCATTTCCTTCCTGAGCGCTTCCAGCTGCGCTTCCAGGGCGGCGATACGACGATCCTTGGGATTGGAGATCCTCACCCCGCGCAGCTCGCTGGCCTTCATGACCACCCGTTCGCCCCCGGGCGGCGTCGCATAGATCTCGCTGTCGTTGCCCCAACTGCCGAAGTAGGGCAATTCCTTCGGCGGCTCGTCCTTCACCCACTGGGCGACAAAAGTGTCGTAGGGAATACCGCGGGCCTTGCGCGCCTGGCGTTCGGCATCGCGGGCGGCGCGGGTGGCATCCTCGTCCACCGCCAGGGTCTGGGGATCGAACACCACCTTGTAGATGCGGCTCGCCAGCTCGGGCGAGACCAGCTTCTCCTCCACATCCTTCATGACCAAGGCGGGCGAGCGCTCCAGCACGTCGCCGTAGCCGCCGCCAGCGCCCTGGCAGATCATGTAAATCTCGCCCTCGTGGCATTGCTCGAAGTTCATGCCGGCGTCCTGCATGATGTATTTGGCGCCGGGGATGGCCTGCTCGTTCATCAGCTCCACCATGCTGAACTTGAACAGTTCCGGCTGGCTCTTCAGGATGTCGAAGATGTTGATGCCCTTGATCTTGGCCAGCGGGTAGGCGGGGCAGCCGTAGCCACCGAACAGCCCGTAGGCCGACGGATGCTTGCCGCCGCACTGGCCGGTCATGAAGCCGAAGTTGTCGGTGCCCTTGACGGTGGAGACCTGCTCGTAGCCCATGCCGCCGCGGTACTTGCCCCAGCCCACCCGGTCCTTCGCCAGCTCCTGCGCCACCAGGCGCACGTAGGGCAGCTCCTCCTCCGCCACCTCGAACTCGCCGGTGTCGGACATGTAGCCGAATACCGGCGACAGCGAATGCTCGCCGTCCATGTTCTCGCGCGCCCCACCGCCGTTGCCATTGATGTCGGCGCAGAAGTTGCCAGTCACCTCCAGGTGCTGGGTCAGGCCACCATAGACGAAAGTCGCCGGCTGGTTGTAGTGGTTGGCGTTGATGGCGGTGTAGCGCTTGGGCAGGCAGTAGGCGAACTTCGCCAGCACCATGCCGGGCGTGGACAGCGCGCGGAAGATGGGGATCAGGCTCATGGCGTTGGGCGCATCGACGGATGCGTCGATGAGCGAGTTGCGGTCGGTGAGCACCTCGATGGGGCTCAGCACGCCCTGGTTGGCCGGCAGATCGGGCCACACGTAGAGCACCAGGTTGGTCAGCAGGCAGGCCTTGACCGAGGCCAGCGCCGAGTTGATGGAGCGGTTCGACAGCTCGGGGCTGGCGCCGCGCAGATCCCAAATCATCCGGTCGCCCTTGACGGTGATGGCCAGCGGGAACTTCGCCAGGATGTGCTCGCGCAGGTCGCCGTCGATCCAGGTGTTGATGCGGCAGGTGCCGTCCGGCAGCTCGGCGACACGGCGCCGCACTTCCGCCTCCGTATCCTCGAGAGTCTTGCGCAGGGTGGCGATGAGGTAGTCCTTGCCGAACTCCTCGATGATGGCCAGCACCCGCTCGCGCAGGCGCAGCACGGCGTGCAGCTTCACCTTCATGTCGGCCAGCTGCAGCTTGGGATCGCGCACCGAGTTCTGCAGGAAGTTGACCAGGTCGCGCTTGAGCTCGAAGTTCTCCACCACCTTGAAGGGGCACATCTTCAGCCCCTCGTCGAACTTCGACTCGGCGATGGACGGCATACCGCCGGGTTCGATGGCGCCGTTCTCGCCCTCGTGGATGGTGGATCCCAGCCAGCACACCAGCTCCCCCTTGTAGAACAGCGGGATGAGCATGCTCTGGTCGGTGTTGTGGATGTTGCCGTAGCGGGAGTCGTTGTGGATGAAGCCGTCGCCCTCGCGCACGCCCACCGTCGGATCGTTCTTCCAGTACTTGAGGATGAACTTCACCGGATAGTGGCAGACAGCGGCGAAGGGCACGATGCCGTGGGGTCCCACCTGGGAAAGATCGCCCGAGGCGGTGAATACGGCGGACACCAGATCACCCCATTTGGCGCCGGGAGCCACGCCCATCTGCTCCACCATGTTGAAGGTCTCCTGCAGGGCGGAGCTCAAGCGATCGCGCACCAGGCTGATGCGATGGAGATCGAGCTCGCCGCTGCTCAGCAGCCGTTCCTCGGCCGGCGAGCGGGGCGAGATGCTGTGGTTGCGCATGATTTCGTCGTCGGGCGCGTAGAACAGCTGGTTCTCGATGAGGAATTGATTGACCAGCTCCTGGTCGGCGACGGAGAGTTTGCCGGCATTTCCGTTTGAGAGATCCATTGTCTTGCTCCTTGAGATTCTTCGTGTCCCGCGATTCCGTCGTTCCCGCGGAAGCGGGAACCCAGGGTTCTGCGTACGCTTCTGGATTCCCGCTTCCGCGGGAATGACGGTCACTCAGCGCTTCGTCCCTGACTGCGCTCGAACCACACCGCCCCGTAGTTAGAGGCATGGAAGGTCCATCCCGGCTCCACCAGGTAGGTCGTCGCCCGCGTCGTCACCACCGCCGGCCCTTCGATGAACGATCCGGGCTCGAGCGCCGCCTCGTCGTATACCCGCGTCATCAGCGGCCCGTCGTGGCCGACGTAGTGGCAGAGGCGCTCGCCGACGCTGTCCGCCGTCACCTTCCGCTCCAGCGGCTTGATGTTCTTGAAGTCCACCTTGTCCAGCGGCACATAGCTCGTCACCCGGATGGTGTTGATGCGCACGCCCGACTCCGTGGCCTGGCTGCCCTCGCCGAAGCGCTCGCCGTAACGCTGGTGAAACTGCCGGATCAGCGTCAGCACGTCGTGGGCCGAGTTGATGCGCCTGAGGTCGGTGGCGACCGCCGTTTCCACGCGCTGATTGCCGTAGCGCATGTCGAACTCGAGCCGGTGGGCGACGTTCTTCGGATCGACGCCCTGCCGCACCAGGTCCTCCCTGCCCCGCCGCTCCAGGTCCTCGATGGTGGAGTTGAGGCGTTCGTAGTCGTTGAGCAGCGCCTTCAGACCGGTGTGGAACAGCACCGTGTAGGTGGATTTCTCGTGGATGTGCAGCTGGTCCACGTTGCCGGCGCCCAGCGCGGAGAAGACCGAGCTGAAGGGCGGCGCCAGCACCTTGGAGACGCCCAGGGCGTTGGCGATGCCGCAGCAGTGCAGTGGGCCGTTGCCGCCGTAGGCGAGGATGGTGAAGTCCTCGGGCGCATAGCCGCGGGAGCGCAGCTCGGTGGCGATGCCGTTGGCCATGTTGTGGTCCACCGTCTCCTTGATGATCTTGGCGATGCCGATGACATCCATGTCGAGATCGTCGCCGAGGGTCTCCTCGATGGCGAAGCGGGAACGCGCGGGATTGAGCCTGATGCGGCCGTTGGCGTAGTTTTCCGGGTCCAGGTAGCCGAGCAGCAGGTCCGCGTCGGTGACGGTGGCGCGCATGCCGCCCTGGTCGTAGCAGGCCGGGCCGGGGTCCGAGCCGGCGCTCTCGGGCCCGATCTTCACCGCGCCGTAGAGACGATCGTAGCTGGCGATGGAGCCGCCGCCCGCACCCAGGGTGACCAGATGCACCATGGGCACGCTCACCAGCCAGCGGTCGATCACCGGGTGGAAGTCGTAGTGCTTCTCCCCGCCGGCGGTGACGATGCCGATGTCGAAGCTGGTGCCGCCCATGTCGGTGGCCACCACGTTGCCCAGCTCCCCCTCCTCGGCCAGCAGCTCCGAGGCGGCGATGCCGGCCACCGGGCCCGAATGCACGGTCTGCAGGGCGTCGGTGGAGTTGAGCTGGGCCAGCCCGCCGGAGTTGTGGTTGATCAGCATCGGCCGGGTGTAGCCGTTGGCGCGCAGGTTCAGCTCCAGCGAGGAGAGGCCGTGGTACATGACGTTGTGCAGGAAGCCGTCCACGATGGTGGAGGTGGCACGGGTGTACTCCCCCTTGCGTCCGGCCACCTGGTGGGACAGCAGCATGGGGATGGCGCCCAGCAGATAGTCGGGATACTCCTCGCGGAAGATGGACTGGACGGCCAGCTCGTGCTCGGGATTGACGACGCTGTTGGCCAGCATCACCACGATCGTCTCCGCCCCTTGGTCCACCAATTCCCACAGCGCCTCCCTCACCCCCGCCTGATCGAGGGCCAGCAGCACCTCGCCGTTGTAGCCGATGCGCTCACGCACCGTGCGGATCATGGGGATGGGCACCAGCGGCTCGGGACGCCGGGCGCGCGGCAGATCGCGCTGCAGGGAGAAAGGCAGCCCTTCGCCGTAGCCGCGCCCGCGCGAGATGGGCACGATGCTGCCGTAGCCCGCGGTGCATAGCAGGCCGATGCGCGGTCCCTTGCGCTCGATCAGGGCATTGGTGCCCAGCGTCGTCGAGTAGCGCACCGATTCGGCATTGGCGAGCAGCTCCGGCACATCGATGCCCAGCTCGCCGCAGGCCACGTCCAGGGCGTCGTTGAAGCCCAGGGCCAGATTGTGATGGGTCGTCAGCGCCTTCGCCTGCACATATTTGCCGTTGTGGGAGACGAAGCAGTCGGTGAAGGTGCCGCCGATGTCTACCGAGATCCTGTTCATTTGCGCGCCTCGTGTATCTGCTCAGTGCCCATGGCAGTGCTTGGGCCGGGCATGCACCGGAATCTCGGCCGGCGAAGTTGCGCCGCCCCAGCTCTGCGCCTTCTCGCGCAGGGATTCCAGATCCAGCTCGATGTCGCGGGCCGGCGGATGGCCCGGCACCAGGTATTCCGTCTCGATCATGGTGCCGCAGTGGGGGCAGTAGTACTCCAGCAGCGCGGTATAGGCGGGATCCGGCGCGAAGGTGTATTCGTATTTCTCCGGATCGATCAAGGGCGGATGAATCTCCTGCGGGTCGCGGTCATGGACCAGCAGCCCGCGCTTGTAGTTGTCCCGCGCCGGGATCAGCTCGTGCTGGCAGGCACGGCAGAACCACATCTCGGTCTCGAGATCGATGCCCAGGTATTCCGTGATGTTGACCTTCATGTTCAATCTTCCTCAGTTGCCCTTCGTCAGCAGGATGTCGCTGCTCGCCGTGATTTCGAACATCCACCCCTTGCCCACCTTGCCGGTGAAATAGGCCTCCTCCACCAGCGCCGGCCCGCAGGCGGTGGCGCCGGGCGCCAGCTCCTCGACGCGATACAGCGGCACGGTGATGCGCTCGCCGTCGTGGCCGAGGATCTTGCGGCTTGCGGACGCCTTCGCATCGTGCCGCTCCGCCAGCGGCACGCTGGGGATGCGCGCCTTGCGCACCGGCTTGACGGCGCGCAGGTAGAGCGTCGCCCGATCCGAGGCCACGAGCTCGCACGGCAGCATGGCGGCATCGCCGACATCGAAGACCGCTTCCTCGTCGCCGCGCTCGCGCAGCAACGACGCCCGTATCGTGCAGTCGGAAAGCTTGGCGCCCTCGGCGAACATGTCCCGTCGCGCCCGCTCCACGAGGTGGAAGTAGGCGTGCCGCAACTCCTCGGCGGTGTTGGCGCCGAGCGTCATCTGGTACTCCTGCGACACGTCGGAGAAGTTGATGCCGTAGGCGCTGAAGACGGCCGCCAGGCGCGGGATGAGCACCCTTCTCACATCCAGCCGGTCGGCCACGGCCGTGGCCGCCAGCGCCCCCGCGCCGCCGAAGCCGGCGAGCACCGCGCCGTCCAGTGGCCCGGCAGCATAGGTGATCGCTTGCGCGATCTTCTCCACCCAGGCGTTCTCCATTTCCAGGAGCGCCTGACTCAAGTGCCAGCCGGCATGGGCGGCCACGTTCTGCTCGATGCTCGCCCGGGCCCGCTCCTCGTCCAGGACCAGGTCGCCGCCGAAATAGCTCGCCTTGTCCAGCACGCCCTGGAGCAGATACACGTCGGTGATGGTGGCGTCCTTGCCGCCGCGGCCGAAGCAGGCCGGCCCGGGCACCGCGCCGACGGACCGGGGCCCCACCTCGATGCCCTTGCCGTTGGCCCGGATGATGGAGCTGCCCCCGACGCCGGCGCTATGGACGTCCGCCAGCGGGAAGGCGATCTCCACCTCCTCGCATCGGCCGCGCCGGGAGCAGCGGATCTCGCCGTTCTCGACGACGCCGATGTCGGTGGTCGTGCCGCCCACGTCATAGGAGACCACCTTGCGATAGCCGTAGTGGTCCGCCAGGGCGCGGATGCCTTCCATTCCGCCCCGCGGACCGGAGCTGTAGGTCTTCACCGCCGTGGTCTTGGCCACCCGCGCCGAGCCGCCGTCGTTGCGGAAGACAAGCAGCGGGTTGGTGGTCTTCTGGGACTTGAGGCGGTAGTCCGCCGAGTAGAGGAAGCGCTCCATGGCGGGATGGAGAAAGGCGTTGAGCAGCGCCGTCCAGCTGCGGCGCACGAAGCGCGCATCGTCGGTGAGGTCGGCGGCGCACAGCAGCGGCATCGCGCCCAGCAGATGGGACGGAAAGCGCTTCTGGATGATCGCCTTGATGCGCGCCTCCACGCTCTTGAAGTCGCTCGAGCCGACGCTCACCACCACCCGGCTGGCACCGGCGGCGGTGAGCTCATTCACCGCCCTGATGACCTCCGCATCGAAGGCCGCGGCGTCGAGGGCCGCATCGACCGTGCGCACCCGGTCCCCGACCAGCTCGGCGAAGAGCGGCGCGTGGTGCTCGCCGGCGGACAGCGCATTCACGTCGCTGTCCGGCGTGCTGATCACCCCCAGCCGCGGCCCCTTGCGCTCCACCAACGCGTTGGTGCCGACCGTGGTCGAGTAGCGGATGTGCTCCGCCTCCCGCAGCAACCGGCCCACGTCCTCCTTGCCATAGACGCGACCGGAGACCTTCTGCAGCCCCTCGAAGAAGCACTTGCTCAAGTCATACGGCGTGGTGAGCGTCTTGGCATGATGCACCGCCGTATCGGTGACCACGCAGAAATCCGTCAGCGTGCCGCCGTTGTCGATACTGATTAGCATCCCCATCGTTGATTCTCCTGCATCCCATGCGAGGTGATTGGCATTGCTGCGGGATATGGAGTGTGCATGCGCACCCCGCCGCGCATGTCCCGCATTGGCTGCGACAGTTGATAGGTTAGGGGCAGGCTTGGGGTTGAATCACCGCCTAAAGGAGTGGAGAGGGGGGTGGCGTTCGGGTAGTGATGGGCGTGGTGCCCTGTCCAGCGACGTTGTTCGCGAGGGATTCGTCACGGGCACGAAACAGTCGTCGTCTTTGGTAACCACCGCCGCTCCACGCACGCCGAGCGCCACGACCTGACTGAGCCGGGCACCATGGGCGATCTTCCCTTGCGCATCACGTGGCGCAACATCACCCGAGTGTCGAACCAGGCTTTCTTGAGTCAAAAAACATAAATCCATTAAGGGTCCTAGATGGAACCACCATTTACACCTAGCCCCGACCACTCTCGGTTGGACTTTTTTCTTGCCCACAGCGCCAGTCCTAGCGCGGCTTCGCGCCTTGGGTTCGCGAGCGGCAGCCCAGCCGATAGGCCGGTTCTCCCCTTCCGGGCCTCTCTGTTCTCTGTTTTTCTCTGGTGATCTCGCGAGCGTTCGCGAGGTCACTTCCTTGGCTAGTGCGGGGTTGGAGACGGCTGGTTGTGTTTGGAGAAAGGTTACCGCTGGCGACCGAGATATAAACTGCACCGAGATACCTTCAGCTTTCGGACAGAAGCAGCCGTCGTTGTCCTAACCGAGAAGCGACGTTGGAAATAGGCGCGACAACCATAAGTGAGAAGCTCGTTGCAATGGCCATCTCACTTGGAGCCCATCTCCCCAATCACCGACGCCAAGGTGAATATTCCCTGCTGAATCTGCTCGATCGTCAGACTGGCATATCCCAAGATCAACCCAGCTGGCCGAGATTGCAAATGCAACTCTGGCTTGGCAAACAGCGGCGACACCGGGTAGACGCCCACGTCCTGGTCGCGGGCAGCGGCCACCAGTGCGGACTCGTCCTGCGGTAGCAGGAAAGGCAGCCACAGCACCACATGCAGCCCAGCCGCCGTACCGCTGATTTGAACGTTAGCCGGCAGGTGGCGCGCGATAGCGTCCAGCAATGCCGCACGGCGTCGCTCGTTTTCTCGACGCATGCGCCGCACATGGCGTTCATAGGCGCCGCTGTCGATCAATGAGGCCAGCGCGCGCTGCTCCAGCACGGGCGCGTGGCGGTCGACCAGCCGCTTGGCCTGCTGGAACACCGGCACCAGCTCAGGCGGCAGCACCAGGTAGCCGAGTCGCAGCTGCGGTGACAGCGCTTTGGAAAAGGTGCCGATATAGATCACGCGGCCATCGGTGTCGATCGATTGCAGTGCGTCGATCGGGCGCTGGCCGTAGCGGAACTCCCCATCGTAGTCGTCCTCGATGATCCAAGCGTCGTGGCGTTGCGCCCACTGCAGCAATTCCAGACGACGGCTGATCGGTAGCACGCCACCCAGCGGGAACTGATGCGACGGTGTCACGTACGCCAGGCGGGCACGCTCATCTTCGGGAAGATGACGTGTGTCCAAGCCGTGCCCGTCCACAGGGTTGGCCAGGAGACGGGCACCAGTGGCTTCAAAACAGCGCCGTGCCATCAGATAGCCGGGGTCCTCGAAGACAAATCCGTCACCTGCATTCAGCAGCAGCCGTGCACACAGGTCGATGGCTTGTTGCGAGCCGTGCACTACAAGGATTTGCTCGACCTCGCAGGCAATTCCCCGAGCGCGCCGCAGATAGCCCTGTAAGGCACGTCGCAGTGCCCCGTCACCTTCGGGTGGACCGTAGTACAGGCGATGCTGCTGGCGCAGCAACTCAGCCTGGTAGGCGCGCCGCCAAGCCAAAGCAGGGAAGTCCCGCGAAGCCACCGCGCCATACAGGAAGTCGAAGCGTGCGGGTTCAGCGGGAGGCAGTGCGACCATGCCCATCCCCGCAACGCGGCGCCCAAAGTCGGACAGGGTTGGCGCGGACTGGGCGCGCCTGCCTGCAACCGCCTCTTGTGGTGCAGATGGCGCCACCGGGCGGCCGGCGACCCGCGCTACCCGCCCTGGAGACGTAATGAGAAAACCCTCGGCTGCGAGTTGCTCGTAGGCGGCGGTGACGGTGGTGCGCGACACCCCCAGTTCGGCCGCCAGGGCGCGCGTGGATGGCACCCGAGCACCCGGTGGCAGCGTGCCGTCGGCGATCTGCGCGCGTAGCAGATCGTAGATGCGGCGTCCAGCGCCGGTGGCACCAGGGCGGTTGCCGGTTGGTCTGTGAAACTGGCACATAAAAAATCATCAAAACTGGACCTTATCATTGTGCCGGTTATGAGTGAGAGTAGCGAGGATTCTGTACTTCTCTCATTCGCCTGCCGACGATGTACATCCCTGCTCACTTTGCTGAAAATCGACCCGAGGAACTCGGCCGCATCATCCGTGCGCACCCGCTGGGCATGCTGGTCACACACGGCAGTGATGGACTGGACGCCGACCACATTCCGTTCGAGTTCGATGCCGACGAGGGACCGCACGGCGTGCTCACGGCCCATGTGGCGCGAGGCAACCCGCTGTGGCAGCGCTGTCCGACGGGCACGCCGGTGATGGTCGTGTTTCGCGGCGCCGAGGCTTACATCTCGCCCAACTGGTATCCGAGCAAGCACGAGGCACACCGCCAGGTGCCGACCTGGAACTACGAAGTGGTGCACGCGCACGGCACCCTCACCGTGCACGATGACGAGCGTTTCGTTCGCCGCATCGTTGCGCGCCTGACGCGGCGGCATGAGGCGGCCGAACCCAAGCCCTGGAAGATGGGCGACGCCGCGCCCGAGTACATCGACAGTCTGCTGCGCAACATCGTGGGCATCGAGATCGCCATCACTTCGCTGGTGGGCAAGGTCAAGCTCAGCCAGAACAAGGAAGCGCGCGATCGCCTCAGCGCCGCCGACACGCTGGAGGCGCGGGGGCGAGGTGAAATGGCGCAGGCCATGCGCCAGGCCCGGTGAGCGATCAATGCACTGTGCTGGGAGCCCCTGGACGGTACTCACGAGGCGAGTCAAGCACCCGCACGTCGGAACAGTTCCGGCTTGCCAACGTCACCCTACTAAAGAACAGCAACACTATGTCATTCATTCCCTTCCTAATTGCCGCCGTCGTTCTTGCCATCACGCCCGGTCCGGGGATCGCCTACGTTGTCGCTCGCACGATTGCCGGCGGCCGTTCGGAAGGCTTGGCCTCGTGCTTCGGCACCGGTATCGGTGGGCTGCTCCACGTGTTCGCGGCGGCGTTGGGCATATCGCTGGTCATTGCGCAGTCCGCTGTGGCATTTAACCTGCTCAAGTACCTCGGTGCGGCCTATCTGATGTACCTGGGCCTTCGCATGCTGCTGCGTAAGGACAAGCCGCTCACGGTCGACGCCGTGACGGCTCAAGGTGCGCGCCGCGCCTTGGTCGAGGGCATCGTGGTTGAAGCCTTGAACGTCAAGACGGCCTTGTTCTTCCTGGCGTTCCTACCGCAGTTCGTTTCGCCGGCTGAGCACCTGGTGCCGCAATTGGTGCTCCTTGGATGCATCTGCGTGGCGCTCAATACGCTCGTCGACGTCATGGCGGTTCTTGCGGCTCATCGCTTGCTTCAGTCAAGTGCTGCCCGTGCTGCGCGAGCCAAACTGATGACCCGTGTGTCGGGCATCACCATGTTAGGTTTGGGCGCCTTCCTTGCGCTGGCACGGCGTCCAGCGTAGCAACCGATGATCTTGAGTATTTTTGGAAAAATTCCAAAACAAGAAAAGCCATTGATCACGTATTTTGTCGATCTTCCTCGCTGTATGTCGGTGTCGGCTGGGTTGTCCCAGACTCCCACGACCACCGGGGCGAAGCGCTTGTCTCGGTGTCCGAAGGCGGTCTCGTCGGCGCCGACCCGATGCGCCGCGCCGTTGATCGGATGCAGATGCATGCTCGAGCTGATGTTTGATGTCTTCCTGCCGTACGCGACGTGAGCCGCGATCGCCTCGTCGCTGAGCTCGGTGATCCAGCAGGCTGTCGATGGAGAGCCCGAAACCGCGGGTCAGATAACCGATGCCGCCGCCCAGCGTCAGGCCCCCCACCCCGGTCGTCGAGATGATCCCGCCGGGCGCGGCCAGGCCGAACGGGTAGGTCGCATGGTCGACATTGCGACTGGACCGAGCGAGGTCGACGTGCTGAGGTTCCACGATGCCATGGCCGCCGGTGATTTCGAGCTCGCTGCGCGCCTCTATGCGGGCGATCTCCTTCTTTGCCCATCCTTTGAAACGGTGCAGAGGAGCACCCCATGAGCGACACAATCAAGGCATTGACCGAAGCGGTGCGCGATCGCGTCATCACCCCCTCGGATTCCGACTACGACGACGCTCGCGCCGTCTACAACGCCATGCACGACCGCAGACCTCGCGCTGTCATCCAGTGCGTGGATGCAGCCGACGTCATGGCCGCAGTCGCTGCCGCCCGCGATGGCGGCCTCGACCTGGAGCAATCCAGCGCACAATCTCGCTGTCGATCTCGACGAACCGACCGATGTCGGGAAGGGAATGGCGGAAGTCGTGGAGCAGCTTTCTGAGGTCGGTGAGCGCCTGCGGTTCGTCGGAGTCGGGCCAGAGCTCGAAGGCGAGTCGTGAGCGGTGCTGCGAGTCTCTGCGCAACACGATCAACGCCAGAAACCGTTGCAAGCGAAGCGAGTCGAAGGCGCGAAGACGCCGGCCGTCCAGGATGATCTCGACTGCACCGAGAAGTCGGACCTGTAACCGTGTCGGCCGTTCGCCACCGAGCCCGCTCGTGTCACTCGGCATAGGGCTCCTCTGGTCGCTGCCCACCCCCGCCTTTATCGATAACAAGCCAATCAGCCGCTTGATGAGAGTCGACCCCGAGTTTCCGGGCCAGAACCGCGGGAATGTGTTGTGGTGTTCACATCCCATCTGCCTCAATATCGTTGTAGGGTCGTTCCTGCGACCGTTACCAAGTCGGGCCAAGGGTTCAGCCGGTTGCGCTGGCGGTGGCAATCCACCGATCGACAGAGCGCCGGACAGGGCGAAATCCGCCTCGGCGTGCCGGGAGGACTTTGTTGCTGCACGCACGCTGCCCCCCACCCTCGCTGCCTTTGCCGATGCCTAATCCCGGCGTGCGCCGGGAAGTGACCAGCGGCCTGAGCCACGAGCTAGCGAAGACGAAGCCGACCGGCTGTTCGCGGCGCTCGCCGACGGCGGACAGGTGCAGATGCCGCTCGGTAAGACCTTCTAGTCCCCGCGCTTTGGTATGGTGGCCGATCGCTTCGGCATCTGGTGGATGATCAACGTAGCGGCTTGAGCGCCGCCGCTGCGGGAGATCGGGGAGCTTCAAGCAATCGCGCTACAATGCCCTACTCCTCTCGCTCTGGCCCTCTCGATGCACGCACCCTCTCCCGGCGAGGGGGATGGTATGAGGGATGCATCCATTGGAGATGACCCTGGACTTGTTCGAAAACCTGGATGCTATCGAAGCGCGGCAGACCTCCCTGGGCCCCGGTGCGGTGCTGCTGCGCGGTTTCGCCCGGGCCAACACCGCGGCGCTCCTGGCCGCGCTGCAGGAGATCGTCGCACAAGCGCCGTTTCGTCACATGGTCACCCCTGGCGGTTTCCGCATGTCGGTGGCGATGACCAACTGCGGTGCATGGGGCTGGGTCTCGGATCGAACGGGGTATCGCTACGCGGCCATGGATCCAGCGAGTGGCCGCCCCTGGCCGGCGCTGCCGGAGGCCTTTCTCCGGCTGGCGCAGGACGCCGCCGCGCAGGCCGGCTTCGGCGGCTTCATGCCCGATGCCTGTCTGATCAATCGCTATGTGCCCGGCGCGAGGATGTCGCTGCATCAGGACAAGGACGAGCGCGACCTCGCTCAGCCCATCGTCTCCGTCTCGCTCGGCCTCCCCGCCATGTTCCTGTTCGGCGGCTGGAACAGGGCCGACCCGGTGACGCGCGTGCCGCTGGCGCATGGCGACGTGGTGGTGTGGGGCGGGCCGGCGCGGCTGCGCTACCACGGCGTGATGCCGGTGAAAGCGGGATATCATGAACAGTTTGGCGCCTGCCGCATCAACCTGACCTTGCGCAAGGCGACATGAGGATTCGTGTCAGCTCTGCCCGAGCCGCAGCGGGCCGTCAATCTTAGTAAGGAGCGAGCAATGACTGCCGTCATCCTGGAATCGCTTTTGACCTGCCCGGCGGGCGATCACGTCAAGAACGAGACCCTGCCCACCGACGTCTGCCAGTGGTTCTACGAGTGCAAGCGCTGTCACGCAGTGCTCAGACCCAAGCCGGGTGACTGCTGTGTGTACTGCTCCTACGGCACGGTGCCCTGCCCGCCCGTACAAACCCACGGCCGGCAAGGGCGGTTGCTGCGGCTGATCGGGGGTACAGCACATCGTCGTCTCCTATGCCAGGACCTTGCAGTAACACAGCAGAGGAGCGTGCCGAGGGCGTACCCTCGGCACGCCGGCGGTCGCCTCACGAGACCTCGATGGTGCGTACCTTGATCTCACCCGGAGTGCGTTTTGGCAGCTCGATGCGCAACACCCCATTTTTGTACGTTGCGCTGCCGCCTTCGGCATTCACTGGCGCCGGCAGTGGCACGACCCGGCGGAAGTGGCCATAGGCGCATTGCATGACGCGCCAGCGACCTGCCGTGCTTTCCCGCGCGAAGCGTTTCTCGCCACTGACCACCAGGGCATCGTCGCACACTTCGATGGCGATGTCCTCTTTGGCCATACCAGGCAGTTCCAGACGCACCACCAGCCGCCGCTCGTCCTCGAAGACATCGCCACCCAGCATCGCCCAGCGGCGCGTCGGCAGATAAGACTCGTCGTCGACTTCGTCGCTGCTCGGCAAATTGGTATTTTCGCTCGGTTTGAAACGCGTCAACGCGCCAGAGGCCGATTGCATCAAATGTCGCCAGCCTTCGGTCACATTATCCCAAAACGAGCTGACGCTTTCTTTCAGCGTTTCGAGTTTCATGAGATTCCTCCTCGCCACGATGCCGATATACGACCTTGCGCTAGCGCCGCGGGTGAATCAAGCGACCTTGACCTCGATACGGCGCCGCTGTGTGTGCGCAGCTTTGGGAATGCGCAATTTGAGCACGCCATGCTCGAACTCGGCATTGATCTGGTTGACATCCAACTCTTTTGACAAGTTGAATACGCGCCGGTAGCGTAGAAGATTCACATCGGCATGACCGGCTTCCAGACCGTCCGGGATATCTAGGTTCATTTCACCTTCGATCAGCAGCGTGCCATCTTCGATTTGCAGCAGCAGCTTGTCTTTTGGCACGCCCGGCAGATCGGCATAGAGGGTGATGCCGGCGGCATCCTCGATGACATCGACCGACGGTAACAAAAAAGCTTCATGCCGCGGACTATCGGCATTTGGTTTCACAGTCGTATTCGTATTCATGGCATTCGTCTCCTCCAGCCTCATTGAATAGCGATACGCCGCGGCTGCGCCGCGCTCTTGCGTTTGATACTGATGTGCAGGACCCCATCGCGGTATTTGGCCTCGACGGCGTTGGGATCGATATCGTCGGGCAGGCTGATCACTCGACGGAAACGACCGGAAAAACGCTCATTGATGTGAATGATGGCTTTTTCCTCTTTGCTGGGCAGATCGGCTTTGCGCTCACCGGCGATGGTCAGCACACCGCGCTCCAGATTCACTTCCAGAGTTGCCGGATCGAGGCCCGGTGCAAAGGCATAGATTTCTACTGATTGCGCTGTGCTGCCGACGTTCAATGCCGGGAAACCACCGCGCGTAAGCCCACGGATATTGGGCGAAATATCGAACGCCTGCTGCATGCTCCGCTGCAACCGTTCCAGCTCGGCTAGTACATCTTGAGGAAATATGGATCGATACATGATGACGATCTCCTTGGTAACCCAATCCGACATCCCCTGGGATGCCCGAGTCCCTGATTTGAGGATGGGGGGCGAGAATTTCAAGAGAGCACCCAGGGCTTGCATTCTTTGCCTGGTGACCCTATGTCAAAAAGGTGGTATGGCGCGATAAGCACGGCTAGAGGAGGACACATGCAGTTCAAGGATTATTACGCCACTTTGGGCGTGGCACGCGATGCCACGGCCGAGGACATCAAAAAGGCTTTCCGTAAACTGGCGCGCAAATACCACCCGGATATCAGCAAAGAGCCGGATGCCGAAGCCCGCATGAAAGAGATCAACGAAGCCTATGCGGTGCTGTCGGACCCGGAGAAGCGCGCCGCCTACGATCAGCTCGGGCGGAACTACCAGCCTGGTCAGGACTTTCATCCTCCGCCGGACTGGGATGCCGGGTTCGAGTTCTCCACTCACGGCTTTGCGCCTTACGAAGCGGCCGATTTCAGCGACTTCTTCGCCGAGCTGTTCGGCCACCTCGGCGCCGCCCGTGCGGCGCGCGGCGGCAGGGCTGGGCCGGGACGCGGCCAGGATCATCACGCCAAGATCCTGCTCGATCTGGAGGATGCCTTCCTCGGCAGTACGCGACAGATCACCCTGCGCGTCCCCAGGCTGGACAGCCAGGGGCGCGTGGTCCTCGCCACCCGGACGTTGAACGTGAAAATTCCCCAGGGTGTCAAAGAGGGGCAGATCATCCGTCTGGCCGGACAAGGCGCACCGGCACTGGGCGCGGGCCAGCCTGGCGACTTGCTGCTGGAGGTGCATTTCAAGCCGCATCCCCGGTTTCGCGTCGAGGGTCGTGACCTGCACCTGCGGCTGCCGGTTACGCCCTGGGAGGCGGCACTGGGCGCCGTCGTGCCGGTCGAAACCCCAACCGGCACGCTCAAGGTGCGCATTCCCGCCGGCGCCCAGAGCGGGCAGCAGTTACGCGTGCGCGGCAAGGGTATCCCCGGCGAGCCGCCCGGAGATCTGCTGCTGGAGGTGCAAGTCGTGTTGCCGCCGGCCGATTCGCCCAAGGCGCGTGAGATCTATCAAACCATGGCGCGGGAGCTGGCCTTCGATCCGCGCCTTGCCGAGAGGACGTAAGCCATGGCTGAACACGACATCCTGACAGCCAGCCTGATCGAGCAAGACGCGCTGACGCTCGAAGAACTCGCGGCAGCAATCGCCGTCGAACCCGACTGGATCATTCGCCACATCGAGCAGGGCTGTTTTTCTGTGCAACCCGCGGGCAGCCGTGAATGGCGCTTCTCCAGCACGACCCTGGTGCGGGCGCGCCGCATCCGGGAGATCGAGCGCAACTTCGAGGCCGATCCGCAACTGGCGGCCCTGGTCGCTGATCTGCTGGAAGAAATCGATGCGCTGCGCGCACGCCTGCGTCGCGCCGGTTTGATGTGACGCTCATACGGTCCGACCCAGCGCCCGAAGGGGGATCCAGCCTATGGAACAGAAAACGCAATGGCACGTCGGTTATTGGTTGCTGGCCGTGCTGGTCGTGCTGATGCTGCAAAACTGGCTGCACAGCGTCCAGCGCATCGAATTGGTACCCTATAGCGAATTCGAAAAAGCGCTGGCCGACGGCCGCGTGGCCGAGGTCGTGGTCACCGACCAGACGCTGACCGGCAAGCTCAAAAGTCCGGACGCTAGCGGCAAGACGGTTATCGTCGCCACGCGCGTCGAGCCGGCGCTGGCCGAGCGCCTCTCTCAGTACGGCGTGCCCTATACGCGGGTGATCGAAAGCACCTTGCTGCGCGATCTGTTGTCGTGGATCGTGCCGGCGCTGGTCTTTTTCGCGGTATGGTTTTTCCTCTTCCGCCGCTTTGCCGAAAAACAGGGCCTGGGCAGCTTCATGGGCATCGGCAAGAGCCGCGCCAAGATCTATGTGGAAAAAGACACTGGCGTGACCTTCGCCGATGTCGCCGGGGTCGACGAAGCCAAGGAAGAGTTGCAGGAAATCGTGCAGTTCCTCAAAGCGCCTCAGGATTACGGGCGGCTCGGCGCCCGCATTCCCAAAGGCGTGCTGCTGGTCGGTCCGCCCGGCACCGGCAAGACGTTGCTGGCCAAAGCCGTGGCCGGTGAGGCCGGCGTGCCGTTTTTCTCCATCTCCGGCTCCGAGTTCGTGGAAATGTTCGTCGGCGTGGGCGCAGCCAGAGTGCGCGACTTGTTCGAGCAGGCGCGGCAGAAGGCGCCTGCCATCATCTTCATCGATGAGCTGGATGCCCTGGGTCGCGCCCGTAGCGCGCTGACCGGCGTCGGCGGGCACGATGAGCGTGAGCAGACGCTCAACCAATTGCTGGTAGAACTCGACGGCTTCGACAGCACCTCGGGCCTGGTGCTGCTGGCGGCCACCAACCGCCCCGAGATTCTCGATCCGGCGCTGCTGCGGGCCGGGCGCTTCGACCGCCAGGTGCTGGTCGACCGTCCCGACAAAGCCGGCCGCGTGCAAATCCTCAAGGTGCACGCGCGCAAGGTCAAACTCGCGGCGGATGTCGATCTGGAGCAGATCGCAGCGCTCACCACCGGCTTTTCCGGCGCCGATCTGGCCAACCTGGTCAATGAAGCGGCGTTGATGGCTACGCGGCGCCGCGCCGCGGCCATCACGCTGGAGGATTTCACCCGCGCCATCGAACGCATCGTAGCCGGCCTGGAAAAGAAAAACCGCGTGCTCAATGCCAAGGAACGCGAGATCGTCGCCTATCACGAGATGGGTCATGCTCTGGTGGCGCTGGCCTTACCCGGCACCGATCCGGTGCACAAGGTTTCGATCATCCCGCGCGGCATCGGCGCCCTGGGCTACACCATCCAGCGGCCCACCGAAGACCGCTTTCTGATGGACCGCGAGGAGTTGGAAAACAAGATCGCCGTACTGCTCGGTGGCCGCGCCGCGGAGAAGCTGGTGTTCGGCAAGCTCTCCACCGGGGCTGCCGACGACATGGCCAAAGCCACCGACATCGCCCGCGACATGGTCACCCGCTACGGCATGGACGAGCGACTCGGCTATGTCGCCTATGAGGCCCAGCCGCCGCGCTTTCTCGGCGCGCCGGCCGGTCTGACCCAGGGTGGCAGCCGGATGAGCGAAGCCACCGCGCGCCAGATCGACGAAGCAGTACGCGAGCTGATCATGCGTATTTTCGAACGTGCCTACCGCCTCCTCGAGCACAACCGCGACATTCTCGACAGTTGCGCAGCCGAGCTGCTGAGACACGAGACCTTGGACGAAGCCACCCTCAGCGAGCTGACCCGGGGCTTACACCGCCACACCGGCAGCGACAGCCCCCGAATACCGGCCGTAGCTGCTGTGGCACGGACCTATACTGAAGACGGGGTCATCCCCGACCATGCGAGGAAGCAACCATGAAACGGTCCGGAATCTGGCTGTGGGCACTGCTCGCTCTGAGCACGCCGGCCTGGGCGTTCCACTGCCCGGCGGACATGAAGAAGATCGACGCCGCCCTGCAGAGCAATCCCCCCAAGGACGCACAGCAACTCGCCGAGGTAACGAAGCTGCGCGCCGAGGGCGAGACCCTACACAACGCTGGCAAGCATCAAGAATCGGTCGACACCCTGGCGAAGGCGATGAAGATTCTCGGCATCCAATAGCCCTTACCGTCTACCTTCCTTGAGCCGCGCTCGCGCGGCTTTTTTTTGCGCCGCCGCGCCATTGGGATCAACTGGCTGATAGCATGATTTTCCCGCCCGCTCTGGATGGAAATGCGACGATGATCCTGGATACCTGGTTACTCTTCGTTCCGGCGGCCTTCGCCCTGAACATGGCGCCCGGCCCCAACAACCTGCTCTCGGTGGCCAACGCCGCCCGCTTCGGCTTCGCCGCCTCGGTACTGGGCGGCCTGGGACGGCTGCTGGCCTTCGCCCTCATGATCGCCCTGACCGCGGTCGGCCTGGGCACGCTGCTGGCGGCCTCGGAACTCGCCTTCCAGATCGTCAAGTGGCTGGGTGCGGCCTATCTGCTCTACCTGGGCATCAAGCTGTGGCGCGCCCCGGCCATGACCCTGCCGGGGGCGTCGGCGGCGCAGACGGGCACCAGCGTGCTCGCGCTGGCGCAGCAGGAGTTCCTGGTGGCGGTGGGCAATCCCAAAGCCATCCTGATCTTCACCGCCTTCTTCCCACAGTTCCTGTCGCGGGACGGCTCGCCGCTGGTGGAGTTCGCGCTGATGGGCGTGACCTTCCTGGCGCTGGAACTCATTGCCATCGCCCTCTACGCCCTGTCGGGGCGGCAGTTGGCGGCCGTCACCCGCTCGGCCCGCGGCCTGCGCCTGTTCAACCGGATGAGCGGCTCGGCCCTATGCGGCGCCGGCGTACTGCTCCTGCTCTCCAGCCGCGCCAACGCCGCTACCTAGACAATCACTCCTACCCGCGGTCCATCTGCTCAGCCGCTGCTCCCTCACCCCGCCCCTCTGCCGGAGGGTGAGGCAGTCCGCGTCCCCGGCTTCCTCGCTTCGCTCTTCCCCTGGGAGAGGGCCAGGGCGAGGGGGGGTGGGGATTGTAGAGCGACTGATTACAGTTATCCGATATCAAGCCCCGCCCAGCCAGCGGTCCAGTTCCGTCACCAGCTCCGGCGCGGGCCGGTCGAAGAACACGCCGTGGCCCGGTCGCGCCGGGTCCAGGCCGCGCAGGAACAGGTAATAGACCCCGCCGAAGTGCCGCCGGTAGTCGTAGCCGCGCAGCCGCTCGCCCAGGTAGCGGTGCACGGCCACGGTATAGAGCAGGTACTGCAGGTAGTAGTCATCGCGCGCCATCACCGGCGGCAGGCGCCCCGGAGCGTAGTCCTCGGCGCTCTCGCCCAGCCAGTTGGACTTGTAGTCGGCCAGGTAGAAGCGCCCGTCCGGTCCCTGGAATACCAGGTCGATGAAGCCCTTGAGGAAGCCATCCAGGGGCCGGAAGGCCAGCCGCTGCGCCGCCGTGGCGTAGGGCTCGGGCAGGTGGCGGGCGAGCAGCGCCGCCAGCCCCGGCGCCGCCAGCCCGCGCACCGGGTAGTGGAAACCCAGCTCGGTGAGCCGCCGGCTCAGGCCGATGCCGCGCAGGCGCAAGCCGTCCTCGCCCAGGGGCGCGTCCAGGGTAGCGGCCACCAGCCGCGTCACCGCCCCACCCCATTGGTCGGCGTCGAAACCGTGCGCGGTCAGCACCCGCTCGGCCAGGGCGGCGACGCTGGCCGCATCGGCGCTGGCAAAATCGAGCCGCTCGAACAGGGCGTGCAGACAGGTGCCAGCCTTGGCGCCGCGGGGGAAGGTGAACACGCTGGGCTCGCGCTCCCGTCCCGGCTCCTCCTCGGCCGGCGCGGGTCCGGCGTCGTGGTCGGGCAGCTCACTGCCGCTGCCGGCCACCAGAGCGGTGAAGCTGCCGATGCGCCAGGGCATGGTGAGTTCGCGCCACGCCGGCAGGGCGCGCAGCTCCGGCTCGGCCGGGGGCTGCGGGCGGTAGGGCTCGCCCGTAGCGGGCGGCTCCTGCAAGACGATACGGCCCTGCCCCGCCGCCACCAGTTTCTCCAGGTCGTTGCCCAGACCATTGGCGTCCAGAGCGGTGTAGCGCTCCTCCAGCGCCTGCAGCGGATCGGCGGGACGGCCGCCGGGGGCGTGCAGCAGCCAGGCCAGGCCGCTGTATTGGGCCTGGCTGATCTTGCCCCAGACCACGCTGCATTGGTACTGGGCGCGGGTCAGGGCCACGTAGAGCAGGCGCAGGTCCTCGGCCAGCGCCTCCTCCCGCGCCAGCGGCCGGCACGCGGCGGCGCGTTCCGAGCCGAGCTCCAGCACCGCGCTGCGCGCCTCGTCGCGCTCGTGGAAGGTAAACGGCGCGTCCTCGTCCTCCTTGCCCACGGCGTCCCACAGGAACGGGCAGAACACGATGGGGTACTGCAGGCCCTTGCTCTTGTGGATGGTGACGATCTTCACCAGCTGTTCGTCGCTTTCCAGCCTGAGCAGCGCCTCCTCGTCGGCGCCGCCGCGGCTGGCGCGACGGTCGGCGAACCACTTCACCAGTCCCTCCAGCCCCAGACGCGCTGCGCTGGCCTGCTTCTGCAAGAGCTCGGCCAGATGCAGCAGATTGGTCAGCCGCCGCTCGCCGTCGCGATGGGCGAGCAGCCGCGATGCCACGCCCTGCTCGGCCAGCCAGGCGCGGAACATGGGCATGAAACCGCGCTCCCGCCACAGCCGGTGATAGCGGTGGAAATCCTCCAGCACCGCCTCCCAGGCCGACTCGTTCTGGGATAGCGCATAGAGCCTGGCGCCGTCAGCGCCCATCAGCGAACCGGCCAGGGCGGCGCGCACCAGGGCCTCGCGGCCGGGCTCGGCCAGGGCCAGCAGCACCCGCTCGAGCTCCTGCGCCTCCAGGGTATCGAACACATCGTCCTGGGCTTGCTGCACGCTGGGTACCCCCAGGGCCAGCAGCGCCTCGCGCATCTGCCGGCCGTGGCGATGCTTGCGCACCAGCACGGCGATGTCACCGCCCTCCAGCGACCGCCCGCCCAGGGTTGCCCTGCCCTGGGCGGAGAGGTTGAGCAGCCGGGCGATGGCCGCTGCCGTGGCCGCCACTGCCTGGGCGGCGGCCTCATTCTTGCTCAGCGCCTTGCGCGCCTCGGCCAATGGCAGGGGCCAGATGCGCAGCGGCGCCAGCTCCTCCTCCCCTGCGATCCGCAGCGACTCACGCGTCTTGGCGGCGGCCTCAGCCGGCTGAAACGGGATCTCCTCGAATAGAAACGGCAGCGGATGGCGTTCGAACAGGCTGTTCACCGCCGCGATCAGATCCGGGGTAGAGCGCCAGTTGGTGTCCAGAGTGTGGGCCTGGTCAGCACCGCGTCGCGCCCGCAGGTAGGCGAAGATGTCGGCGCCGCGGAAGCTGTAGATGGCCTGCTTGGGATCGCCGACCAGGAACACCGGACCTTCGCGCCCCTGATAGAGGCGCTGGAAGATACCGAACTGTACCGGGTCGGTGTCCTGGAACTCATCGATCAGCGCCGCCCGATAGCGCCCCGCCACTGCCTCTGCCAGTCGCGCCCCGCCCGGGCCGGCCAGCGCCCGGTCGAGATCGAGCAGCAGATCGTCGTAGGACAGCCGCTGCTCGCGCCGCTTGCGCCGCGCCAGCTCCTCGTTGCAGAAGGCCAGCAGCTTGGGGCGCAGCGCCTTGAGCACCACGCCGTAGCCTTCGGCCAGGGTGCGGTGAGCGGCGTGCAGCCGGCCGCAGGCGTCGAACAGAGGATGCTCGGGCGGCGCCTTGCCCTTGTTGGTCTTGCCTGCCAGAGCCGTGGCGGACAGTTTCTCCAGCGCCTCGCCGCCGCGCAACAGCGGCTCCTCCGGCTCCAGCAGCGCCGCCAACTGGCGCGCCCAGGCCTCCACTTTGGCCAGCTTGTAGCTAGCGGCGTTGAGCGCCTTGCCGGCCACGGCCGCGCGCAGCCGCAGCAGCGCCTCCTCGCCCTGCTCCCGCCAGATGGCGCGCAGCTCGCCATAGGCGGCGCGGTACTCCGTTTCCAGCGGCTCCAGCCGCGGTGTGGCAGCGGCCGCCCGCACCTCCAGATAGGGTTTGCCCAGATAGGGCCGCACCAGGTCGCACAGCTTCTCCGGGGTCCAGCCCTGGGCTAGCAGATGTCCCACCAGCAGCGGCGAGGCCGTATAGAACTCGCGCCGCCAGAAGTCGTCCACCACCTCCTGCAGCAGCGCCCGCTCGTCGGGCACCAGCTCGGCCTCGAAGGCCGCACCGCTCTCGAAGGCAGCATCGCCCAGCACGCGCTGGCAGAAGCCGTGGATGGTGTAGATGGCGGCCTCGTCGAAGCCGCGCAGGGCGTCGGTGGCGCGGCGCAGCCGCAGCCGCCGCTCTTCTTCGGGCGGATCATCGCCGCCGGCCGCGAGCGCAGCGCGGGTCGCCGCCAGGCGCTCGCGGATGCGGCTGCGCAGCTCCTCGGTGGCGGCCTTGGTGTAAGTCACCACCAGGATGTTGGGCACCGGGATGCCGGCCTCCAGCACCAGGCGCTGATAGAGGCCGGTGATGGCGTGGGTCTTGCCGGTGCCGGCGCTGGCCTCCACCAGGTGCAGGCCGCGCAGAGGGACGGTATCGACGTCGAGACGCTGCATGGGAATCCCGTGGCGGAAACGCCCGCCTTCCATGTTTTTTTTACAGCTTATCCGCTTCCAGCATGGCACGAACCAGCAACTGCCGCTGGTGATACACCCAACTGCGATCGGCGCTGGGATCGGCGCTGGGCAGCATGTAGACCGTGCCGCTGTCCAGTTCCAGCAGGCTCAGGGCGGCGCCGCTGTAGTGCGGCTCGAGCAGACCGTAGACGGCGCCGGTATCGAGGCCGTAGACGTTACCCACCCGGCATACGCCATCGAAGCTCGGGGTGTGGCCGACCAGGATGCGCTCGATGCCGGCTACGCCGGTGCGCACTTGACCCATCATGCGCGCCCGCCCCCACAGGGCGGTGTGTGCCACTTCGGCTTCGCCGGCGCGCAGGGCCGCCACGAAGCCGGGCCAGTCCAGGGTCGCCGGCACATCGGCGTGGACGATGCCGGTCAGCCCCTGCACGCTCTCCACCTCGATGACCAGCGGCAACTGCGCCAGCGCCTGGCGAAAGCGCGCCCGGGTGGCCTCGTCCTGCTCCAGCCACCACACGCCACCGCAGGCCACCCACCAGTGCAGGCGGCTCTCCCGGGTGCGGGCGCTGAGCACGAAGTCGTCGTGGTTGCCGCGCACCGTATGGAACCAGGGCAGTGCCAGGAATTCCAGGGCGCGGGGCGACTCGGGGCCGCGGTCCACCAGGTCGCCGACGCTGAACAGCCGGTCGCGCCCGGCATCGAACTCCACCGCCGCCAGCAGCCGCTCCAGCAGCGAGAAGCAACCGTGAATGTCCCCCACCACGAAGTCGCGGCCGTGGGTGTTGCGGGTGTACCGGCGGATCGGGTCGGTCATGGGCGCTGTCTATGCAGAGGAGATATTGTCACTGACAGCGCGCACTGCAGGGTGTTCGCCCGCCCCGCCCCTCTCCCTCTGGGAGAGGGGCGGGGTGAGGGCACTGCTGCGCATCACTTCTCCACCACCCGCGCCGCCAGGATCGGCCCCAGCACGGCCTGCGCCTCGGCGGCGAAGTCGTCGGGGGAGTCCAGGGGATCGCGGTCGCGCCACAGCACCTGGTGGTAGGGATCGTCACGCTCGCCGGCGGCGAACTCCGAGCCCTCCCAGATCCGGCGCGCCGCCTCCAGGCCGTCCTGGCCCTTGGCCTCAGCCGCCACATAGGCCAGGGCGGAACGCGGCAGGAAGCGGCTGGGCCGGCAGGAATGCGCCCAGTAACGCTCCAGCAGCGCCCGCAGATGGCCCGCGCTGTCGGCCACCGGCCCCAGGGTCAAGTGGCCGTCCTCGGTCAGCCACTGGCTTTGCGGCGCCACGCCCGCAGGCGCCAGGTGCAGCAGCAGCAGATGGCGCAGCCACAGGTTGAGGTAATCCCGTACTCCCAGGCTGCCCAGGCGGTAGCCAATCAGACCGTGCTCGCCGAGGCCGCGCAGCTGGCCGCGCAGGCGCAACTTGCCCGCGGCGGTGGCGAATTCCAGCTCGAACGGCAGCGGCTCCCGCTCCTGCTGCGGCGGCGCCAGACGTGCCAGGCGGCGGGCGAACTCGGCGGCTGCGGCGCGCTCGTGGCGATACTGGGTCGCCCCCACCTCGCCGTGGGGCAGTCCGCCGTAGGCGCGCAGCAGCTCCAGGCTGGGCCGCTCGCCCTGGCGCTGCAGCTCCAGCACGGTGCGGCGCAGAGCGCGGCTGGCCGGCTCATCCAGCACGAAGGGCTCGCGCGTCTCGATCAGGCCGGCGCTGCGCTCCAGGCGTATCCCCAGGCGCCGGCGCAGCAGATGGCGGGCCGGATGCCCGAGGGCCTCGAGCAGCATCTCCAGCTCGATGTCGCGCCAGTGCTGTTCGGGCTCGGGCAAGGGCGCGGCCAGAAACGGCGCGGGGACTAGCCCGCCGCCTCCGGCCAGGCGGGCGGCGCGGCATAGCTCCTCGGAATAGCTCACCAGCCCCGGCTCGCCGCGGAAATAGCGGCGGCTGAAGGCCTGCAGCGGGTGACGCACCAGAATCTGCTGCACCGGATCGCCGGCGGGATCAGCAGCCGGATGGAAGCCTTGGCGCAGGTAGTCCAGCAGTTCGCTGACCAGCACCGAGGGCGGGATTTCGCCGTTGTCGCGCAGACTCGCCCCGACGTAGCTCAGGTACAGCACCTCGCGGGCCGAGAGCAGCGCCTCGAGGAACAGGTAGCGGTCGTCGTCGCGGCGCGAGCGGTCGCCGGGGCGCGGGTGATGGGCCATGAGGTCGAAGCCGAGGCGCGCCGGCTGGCGCGGATAGACGCCGTCGTTGAGGCCGATCAGGCAGACCACGCGAAACGGCAGGCTGCGCATCGGCACCATGGCGCAGAAGGTGACGCCACCGGCGAGGAAGCGCCCGCCGCGGCCCGGCACCGCGTTCAGGCGCCGGCCCAGGGCGGCGCGCAGCAGGGGCAGGCCGAGCGGCCGATCGAAGCCGGCGAGCTGCCAGTCCTGGCCCAGGGCCTCGATGGCTTCGTGCAGGGCGACGGCGGCCGTCTCGTCCTCTTCCTCGGGGGCGAAGAAGGCATCCGGCAGGCCGCGCAGCAGCTCCAGCCATTCGCCCGGCGGGCGCGGCGCCGCCAGCCGCCGCTCCAGCGCCGCCAGGGCCTCCAGCAGCGCCTGCAGCCGGCCCATGAGCTGGGCCTCGCTGCCTTCTATACCGTCGTAGGCCAGGATGCCGCCGAACAGCCGCCGCCCCTCGGCGGGCAGGGCGTAGCCCAGCAGCAGCCGATCCAGGCCGGCGCGCCAGCTATGCTCACCGGTCGCCGGCAGGCCCAGGGCGGCGCGGCTGTCGGCGTCTAGCCCCCAGCGGATGCCGGTGTCGCGCACCCACTGGTGCAGCCGCGGCAATTCCTCCTCGGCGATGCCGAAGCGGCGTCGCAGCGCCGGCAGTTCCAGCAGCCCCAGCACGCGGTTGGCGTCATAGCGTCCGCCGGGCAGTTCCAGCAAGGTGAAGAAGGCATCGATCAGCGGGCTCTCGCTGCGCGGGCCGCGATCGGCCATGCTGTAGGGAATGCGCCGGCGGCCCTCGGCGGTGGCGAACACGGCCTCGATGTAGGGGGCGTAGGCGTCGATGTCCGGCGTCATCACCACTACGTCCGCCGGGGTCAGCTCGGGACGGGTGTGGAACAGATGCAGCAACTGCTCGTGCAGGACCTCCACCTCGCGCATCGGACCATGGCAGGCGTGCACCTGCAGCGAGTCGTCGTGCGCGGCGATGGGGCTACGCCTGCCCTCCTCGCCGCGGCTGCGCAGCTCGAGGATATCGCCCTGCAGGCAGGCCAACAGGCGATCCTCGCCGGGCGCGACGAAGGCCTCCAGCTCCTGCGGCGGCGCGATGTCGCGGTACAGCAGGCGCAGGAAATCCTGCCCCTGTTTGCCCCAGGAGGCCAGCAGCGGGTTGCCCACCTCCAGGTACAGGGTGTCGGCGTCCACTTCGCCCTTGCGGCGGGTGGCGCGGGCGATATCGCGGGCAGCGCGGATCTCGTTCCAGTATTCGCGGCAGGGGTTGAGGAAAAAGAGCTGCACCTCCACCCCGGCCTCGGCCAGTTGCTGCAGCAGCGCCAGGTAGGGCGGCGGCAGAGCGTTGAGGCCGATGACGTAGAGCGGCCCGCGCAGCGCCGGCGGCAGTCCGCCCTCCTCGAGCCGTGCGGCGCAGCGTACCGCCAGCTCGGCGCGGTGTGGCGAGGGCTCGCGCGCCCGCAGCCGCCGCCACAGCGCCGACTGCCAGGGCTGCGCTGCCTCATCCCCGGCTTCCCAGGCGGCGATCCAGTCCGGACGGTAGACCAGGTACTGATCGAAGACGTCGGCGATGCGCGCCGCCAGGTCGTAGGCGCGGCGCTGGTCGTCGCCGCCGTCGGCGAGGTAATGGCGCAGCGGCTCGTAGAGGGCCTCGTCCGGCAGCGTCTGCAGCTCCTCCAGCACCCGCCAGCGCAACGGCTCCGGGTCCCAGGGCGAGACCTCCGGCAGCTCCTGTCCCAGCACCGCTCGGTAGGTCTGCCAGGCGAAGGCCGCCGGCATGGGGAAGCGCACATTGGCGCAGATGCCGCGCTGGGCGGCGATGCGCAGGCTGAGCCAGCGCGCCATGCCGGTGCTCTGTACCAGCACGGTGAGCGGCGCGAAGGGGTCGGCGTCCGAAGCGGCAAGGCGCTCGATCAGCCGGTCGGCGAGGACTTCCAGGCGGTTGCTGTGATGCAGGGTGAGCATGACGTGTCAGAGCTGCCCATCGTCCGGGACCCGACGGGTAGTTTTATCACGAGCCCGCCGCCTGCACGAACTTCTCCGGCCGCAGCCGACGAAGATCGCCTGCCGCCGGGCATGGCGCCAGGTGCCGTTGCGCTCGCCGTAGCCCATCGCCTCGAGCAGCGCCTTGAGCGCCTTGGCCTGCCCGTGATGTCACCGATGATGTCGTAGGCCATGTCCTTACCCCGGACCAGAGGCGTTCGAAGAGCTCTCCGCGGATCCCAATCAGTGGCGACTGCTTGCCGGCGAGACCGAGGAAGAAGCCGGCCGCAGTCACCGATCGTATCAGTCCCCGCTCAGCAGGTCCGAGCGGATCGCCGCATCCAGCCGCCGCATGAAGCATTCCGCGCTGTGCATATGCTCGGCCATGATGCGGCGCACGGCGTCCCGGTCAGCGGTGCGGAAGGCGGCCAGCAGCGCGCGATGGCTGTCGATGTTGTGCTGACCGAAGGCTCCGTGCTCGGCGTAGCGGTCGCTGCGGAACTCGACCAGGTCGCGCAGCAGGCCGTTGAGAAAGCGGCAGATGAAGGCGAGCAGGGGGTTGTCGCAGGCCTCGCAGAGGATGTCGTGGAACTCGAGTTCGCTCTGGCGGCCGAGCGAATGGTCGCCGCGCTCGCGGGCGCGGTCGCAGGTCTCGATATTGGCCTCGAGCCGCGCCAGTTGCTCGTCGCTGAGACGGCCGACTACGCTTTCGGCCAGGGTCACTTCCAAGCTGTGGCGCAGCGCATAGACCTGTTCGAAGTCGAGCGCATGGAAGTGCAGATAGCTGCGCAACTGTTGCGTCACCGCCTCCAATGACACCGGCTGGATCTCGGCGCCACCGTTGGGGCCGGTCTGCATCTTCACCAGACCCTGCACCTCGAGCACCTTCAGCGCTTCGCGGATGGTGCCCTTGGCGCAGCCGTAGTGCTCCATCAGTGTCTTCTCGTTGGGCAGCCGGGCGCCCGGGCGCAGGCGCTCGCGCGCGATCCAGCGGCGCAGGTCCTCGGCGATCAGGTCCGAGAGCTTGCGCCGCTGCAGCCGCTCACGGCCCGGCAGCGGGCTCGGTCTGGCGCTCATGGCAGACGTACCTCCGATATCCAGGCGACGTCGGGATCAAGAGGATAGATCGGACGGGCGAGCTTCTCAAAGCGGAACAGGCCATAGTCGGAGCTGGTCACGCCTAGGCTCGCGCACTCGACCACGGCCCTGGCGATCGGCTCGAACACCGGCCGGCAATACATGCGCGACTTGAGGATCAGGTAGCGGCAGGCGCGCGGATCGATGCCGACGCTGGTGAACACGCCAAGATCCCAGGGCTCGTGTGGACGCTCGCTGACAAGCACCCGCGCAGTGCCGGCATCGAGCAGCGCGGCACGGCCCATGGAGCAGCGCATGCCGGTATAGGTGGGGCCGCTGATCACGTATTCACCATCGGTCAGCGCGCGCACGGTGCCGGTGAGCATGAGCGGCGGTTTGGCGACGCCGATGCGCGGCATCGGCACGCGGTTGCCGACGCCGAGCGTGAGGCGCGCGCCGACGCCGGCGGCGACCAGCTCGGCGACTGCCGGCGGATCGCAGATCGGCCCGGCGACGATGCCGTCCAGCCCCTGCCGCAGCGCCTCGGCCAGCACGTCCATGGTGTCGCAGGTACCGCCGGACATGCAGTTGTCGCCGTGGTCGAGCAGCAGCACCGGTCCCTCACCCGCGCCTTGGCCTGCTACCCGCGCGGCGGCGACCGACTCGGCGAGCGGCGCCTCGTGGTAGACGAACTCGGCGCGGCGCGCCC
>DATLYR010000165.1 GCA_035574475.1 Nevskiales bacterium
GATGAGCAGATTGTAACCGCCATAGCCGCGGTCGCCACCCCGGCCGACGACCGCCAGCAGCCGCTCGTAGATCTGCGCCAGCCGCGGCCCTGCCGCGGCGGGATCGTCCAGCCAGTTCGGGTCCAGCGGCGCCAGCGCATGCCGGAAAGGTAAGGCAGTGGCGAGCGCGCCGATCTCCAGCGCGGCGCGGATTTCCGGCTCCAGTGGCAGTTCGCCGAGTGCCGGCTGCGGCACCAGCTGCAAGTGCTTGTGCCGCTGGCTGGCGCCGGCGGCCAGGCCCGCGTTGTAGAAGCCGAGCCCGTCCATCTGTGCCAGGCAGTGGCACAGCGCGGCGAAATCCTCGCCCGAGAGCGACGTTTCTTGTTCCTCGAAGTTGCGCGTCACGATCAGCAAGTGCCCCTCGATCACCGGGTACTTGTTGAGCAGCACGACATACCGTCCGGACAGCTCGGCCACGAACAGCGCCGGGTCGTAAGGCAGGAAGGGGTTGGGTCGGGCCTGCGGTTCGCGCCGGGCGGCGGCCTTGCGCGCCAGGCTGTCCACCACACGCACGCGGAACGGCAGGCCGCGGTCCGTCACCGTGGCCTCGTGCGTACGGATGGGCTGCAGTGCGCCGCCGGCAAGGGCACGTGCGGCCACCGCTGTTGCCTGTTGCATCAGGGCAGCTTCGGCGGGGCTGGGCATTCAGACATCGAGCAGCAGGAACATGCCCAGCACTATAAGGCACAGGCCGCTGACGCGGCCGACCCGGTCGCCATAGGGCAACAGCTTTTCCAGCAGCTGGCCGTTGCCCAGGTGGATAGGCCCCGGCCAGGCCGCCAGGATGGCCCACTTGAGGCCGTCCAGTCGGGTCTTGCCGAAGTGTCCTTCGTCAATACGCATGCTGACATATGCCCGGCAGTGGCCATGGATCGGCAGCGCATTGAACTGGCAGGGACAACCCCAGGCGCAGTTGCAGGTGGTCAGCTGTGGGGCCCTTGGTCCGTCAATTCACGTAAGCCGTGAAGCCTCCTCGCGGCAATGCCGCCGGCATACCAAGTACGGGACTGGCTGAGTATAGCCCTGCCGGCATCAGCCGGTCTGGAGGGTCCGCAACTCGCCGATCATCCGGCCCATGCGGTCGTAATGGCTGCCCGGCCAGTACACCTGGCCGCAGCCGCGGCACAGGCGGAAGTCGTCGAAGGCCGCCAGGATCTCCGGCTTCACCCTGCCCTGCAGCCGCCGCTTCGCCGCCACGCGCAGCAGGCCGTTGCAGCGCGTGCAGCGCCGGAACGGGCGGATGCTCCGGCGCAGATCGAGGCGCGCCACCACTTCGCGCAACTGCCGGCGCGGGTCGGTCTCGCGCAGGAAGCAGCCGCGCGTCACCCGGCTGCGCTTGAGCAGGCCAACGTCGCGCGTCAGCAGGATGCGGCGCTCCTCGTCCGAAATGCGCGCCAGCTCGGCGTCATGCCAGTCGTTGCGGTAGAGGCTGTCGAAACCGAGCGTGCGCAGGTAACGCGCCAGCGTGCCGAGGTGTGTATCGAGCACGAAGCGCGTGACGCGCAGCGGTTTCGGGCGCAGGCGCTGCAGCGGCGCGATGTCGAAGGACTCGAATACCGGGTAGACGCTGATGTCGTCGCCGTCGCGCACGATGTACGGGAAACCTACCGAACGCCCGTTCACCAGGATCAGGTCAACCTCGGTGTGCGGCACGCCCAGCGCCTCGATCATGTCCTTGACCGAGCGGCGCCCGCGGAACGGGTAGCGGAAGCGCCGCCGGCGCCGCGCCGGCGGCAGGAAATCGTTCAGTTCCTCGTAGAAGCGGAACGAGGCCGTGCCGCGCATCGCCGGGGCGCTGCGCATGCCATGTTAGGCCTTGCCAAGCCCGCCCTGCACCAGCGCGTTCATCACGCTGCCGGCGCCGGCCAGCACCCAGCCGCCGTCCACTGGCAGGAATACGCCGGTGATATAGCTGGCATAGGGCGAGGACAGGAACATCGCCGTCTGGGCGATGTCCTCCGGCGTGCCGTAGCGACCCAGCGGCACGGACTCCGTGACCATTTTCACCGCCTCGGGCGTCGGCGACAGGCGGCGCATGCCCTCGGTGCCCTCGATCGGCCCGGGGCTGATGGAGTTCACGCGGATGCCGAGCGGCCCCCACTCCATCGCCAGCACGCGCGTGACCATGTCCACGCCGGCCTTGGCCGCGCACACGTGCACCTGGAACATCATCGGTTGCTCGGACTGCGGTGCGGAGATGTTGATGACCGAGGCGCCGGGCTTCCTCAGGTGCGGGAAGGCCGCCTTCATCACATGGAAGGTGCCGAGCAGGTCGATGTCCACCACCGACTTGAAGCCGTTCGGCGAGATACCCAGCGCCGGCGCCGGGAAATTGCCGGCGGCGCCGGAGATGAGCACGTCGATCTCGCCGAGCTGTTCGTGCGCGCTCTTGAAGGCGGCCTCGATGGCCTCGGGCTGGCGTACGTCGGCGGCAAATCCAATCGCCGTGGACGTGAGCTTTTTCAGCTCGGCGACGGCATGGTCCACCTTGTCCTGCTTGCGGCTTAGCACCGCCAGCCTGGCGCCGGCGCGGGCGAAGGCCTGCGCGATGCCGAAGTTGATGCCGCTGGTGCCGCCGGCGACGAACACGGTCTTGCCGGTGAAATCGAAAGGTCCTTTTGACATGACGCACTCCGGGAACGGGGATGCGCGCCAGTTTAGCAGGCTGATTTCACCCCCACCCCTGCCCTCCCCCGTCAAGGGGGAGGGAGAAAAATCGAGGTATACGGAATTACGCTATGGCCGCCTCGCCCGGCCGCACCGGCGCATACTCGCGCCGGATCAGGTACACCAGCACGCCGAGCGAGCCGCCGGCCAGCGTCAACAGCGCATAAGGCCAGGGATTGATCCCGCGCTCCGGTGCATCCCGGAACATCCAGACGATCAGGATCAGGCAGGCGATCACCAGGTCCAGCAGGATCTGCAGCGTGGCGGCATTGGCGAGGCCGGCCTGCCACAGGCCGAAATAACCGTGGATGTAGACGACATAGGTACTGAAGAGGCCGAACGCGGCCAACACGACGAACAGCAATGACTTCTTCATGGCGCACTCCAGGCTGCGGGTGACGGCCCCACTCTGCAGCGCGCGGGTCATGCGCTCAATGACGTGGCGGGTAATCCGTCCAGCGCGCGCTGGATCGCGGCATGAAACGCGAGGATCGGGTGCTCCAGCCGGCCGACGCGCAGCTCGGCGTTGGCGCCGGACGCCAGGCCCGCCTGGATGCCCTCGGCCGCGAACAGGTCCTCGCGCTGGAACACGGTCTGCTCGATCAGGTTGAAGGTCTTTTCCCAGTGCGGCCGGCGCGCCTCGCTGTGCTGGTCGCGCGGGACCAGCATCTGGTGCACCCAGCGCAGCCGGCCCGTGCCTTCCGGGAACACCGAGATCACGCTGGCGTAGTCCGGGTGGAAGATGAACACCGTGTTCGGGAACACGAAATGCGTGAAGGTGCAATGCTCGCGCAGGTCCCACTGCTCGGCGGGCAGGTTGACCGCCTCGCCGATCCTGCGGCGCGCCGCGGCGGAGCGGATATGCGGATCCACCGGCTCCGACACCGCCAGTGCGTCCACGAAGAACGGGTAGATCGTCTCGCGGTGCAGGACGCGGATGTGATAGCCGTCGAGGAAGGCGTCGATGACCAGCTTCCAGTTGGCGGCATGGCGCGTGTCCACGCGCCGGAACAGTACGCTGTCGCCCAGGAAAACGCCCAGCTCTTCGTCGATGCCGCCGAGATAGCCCGCGAGGTTGAGCGCCGGGCCCGGCGTCGGCCGCGCCCAGACCAGGCCGTGATGCACGGCGCAGGGCAGCTCGACCAGCCTGTATTCTTCGGCCTTGAGTCCGGGGAAGGCCTCCGGATGGAGGAAGTGCTTCAGCCGGCCGTCCAGTGCATAGGTCCAGCCGTGGTAAGGGCAAACGATGGATTTCTTCTCGCACACGCCGTGTTCATCCAAAAGGCGCATGCCGCGGTGGCGGCAGACGTTGAGGAAGGCGCGCACGCTGCCTGCCTCGTCACGCAGCAGCAAGAGCG
>DATLYR010000166.1 GCA_035574475.1 Nevskiales bacterium
GAGGCACAGCTGACCGAGGAGAAGCTGCCGATCGAGGTGGCGCTGTCCGGGCAGATGCTGCGGCGCGAGCCGCAGCTGACCTGGAAATACATCCACCAGATCGAGAGCGCCTGTCGCGGCGCGCGCCACAACGTCGCGCACCAGGTGATCGCGCAGATGCAGGAGCGCTTCGAGACCGTCTGCGTGCTGACTCAGAACATCGACGGCTTCCACCGCGACGCCTGCAGCCGCGAGCTGATCGAGATCCACGGCAATATTCACGAGCTGCACTGCGTGTGCTGCGACTACGAGGCCTGGGCCGACGACTACAGCGGGATCGAGCTGCCGCCGGCCTGTCCGCGCTGCGGCGAGCTGGTGCGGCCGCGGGTGGTGCTGTTCGGCGAGATGCTGCCGGAAGCCGCGCTGGCGCGGCTCGAGCGCCAGGCTCGGCGCGGCTTCGACGCCGTGCTCAGCATCGGCACGACCAGTGTGTTCCCCTATATCGCCGGGCCGGTGCACGAGGCGCGGCGCGCCGGCATCCCGACCATCGAGATCAATCCGGGCAAGAGCGAGGTGTCGGCCATCGTGGATTGTCGATTGCGCCAGCGGGCGGCAGTGGCACTGCCCCAGCTCTGGGCGCGGCTTTAACTGCACTCGAGCTGGGGCCTTGCGCGTGAATACGACCGCCCGTTTGCTGATCGCCTGCCCGGACCGCCCCGGCATCGTCGCCGCGGTTACCGGCTTTCTGTTCCAGCACGGCGCCAACATCACCGACCTCGACCAGCACTCGACCGATCCGAGCGGCGGGACCTTCTTCATGCGCCTGGAGTTCCAGACGCCGGGCCTGGATGTCAGCGCGGCCACGCTGGAGCAGGCGTTCGCCCGCGAGGTGGCGGCGCGCTTCGGCATGACCTGGACGCTCAACCTGGCGGCGCACCGCAAGACCATGGCCTTGTTCGTCTCGCGCCACGACCACGCCCTGCTCGAGATTCTGTGGCGCGCGGCCCGTGGCGAGCTGCCGGCCGAGATCACGGCGGTCATCTCCAACCACCCCGACCTGGGGGACGCCGTGCGCGGCTTCGGCGTGCCCTTCCATCATGTCCCGGTCGAGCCCGGCCGCAAGGCCACGGCGGAGGCGCAGGCGCTGGAACTGCTTGGCAACCGCACCGAGCTGGTCGTACTGGCGCGCTACATGCAGGTGCTGTCGGCCGGGTTCGTGGCGCGCTATCCGAACCGCATCATCAATATCCACCACTCCTTCCTGCCGGCCTTCGCTGGAGCCGACCCTTACCGGCAGGCCTATGACAAGGGCGTCAAGCTGATCGGCGCCACCGCCCACTACGTGACGGCGGAGCTGGACGAGGGTCCGATCATCGAGCAGGCCATCGCGCGGGTGACGCACCGCGACAGCGTCGAGGACCTCAAGCGCATGGGCCGCGACCTCGAACGCCAGGTGCTGGCGCGCGCGGTGCTCTGGCACCTGGAGGACCGGGTGATCGTGGACGGGCGCAAGACCATCGTCTTTGCCTGACCGAGTGTTTAGAACCCCTGATTAATTCTGTCACCCCGGCGAAAGACGGGGTCCAGAGCCTTGTAAAGCCGCTGGATTCCGGTCCAGGATCGAGTCCGGGGCGGGCTCTTCGCCGGAATGACGAGAGGAGATTAGAGCTTCTCTTAATCTTCCCAGCCGCCGCGCCGCCGTTCCTTCTTCTTCGCCTGCAGGCCTTTGTCGGTCAGCCGGCGCTGGCGTTGGGCGGCGCTCGGCCGGGTTTTTTTACGGCGCTTGGGCTGGATGGCTGCCTGCCGCAGCAGTTCGGCCAGGCGGGCACGGGCCTCGGCGCGGTTGAGCGCCTGGTCGCGGTGGTTGCGCGCGGTGATGACCAGCACGCCGTCGCGGCTCGCGCGCCGGCCGGCCAGCGCCAGCAGGCGCTGCTTGGTGGCATCGTCCAGGCTGGATGAGCTGCGCACGTCGAAGCGCAGTTGCACCGCGCTGGCGACCTTGTTGACGTTCTGGCCGCCGGGCCCGCCGCTGCGGATGAAGGATTCCTCGATCTCGTGCTCGGGCAGCCGAAGCGGTGGTGTGTTCATGCCGCCGACGCCTGTTGGGCAAAACGCAGCAGTTCCGGGAAGAAGCGAGCGAAATCCTGCGCCAGTTCGTCCTGCAGCGGCGCCAGTGCCTGCCAGCCGGTGGCCAGCGGGTTGGCGCGCGACAGCCGCCTGGACAGGCCGACCAGCGCCTGCTGGATGCCGGCCGGTTCGCGGTAGGACAGCAGTAGGTTGCGCGAGCGCAGATAGCTCAGGCGCAGCAGGAAACCCGGGTGCGCCAGCCGCAGGCCCTCGCGCTGCAGCTGCCGGTAAGCGGTTTGCGCGAAATCCTCCAGCGGGTGAGCGTGGTACCGCGGCCATTGCAGTGCCAGGCAGTGGTCGAAGTAAACGTCCAGCAGGATGCCGGCGTAGCGGCGGTAGGGCGGCTGCAGCCGCGCCTTGGCGGCGCGTACCACCGGATGCGCGTCGGTAAAGCTGTCCACGCGCCGGTGCAGGCGGATGCCCTGTTCGATCGCGGGCGGATAGCGCCCCTCCAGCGGCCCGCGCACGACGTCGCCCATGAGGCTGCCGGCCAGGGAAGTCCCCGTGCGCTCGGCCAGATACAGGTGGGCAAGATAGTTCATGAGCAGCGAGCGGGGCTGTCCTGCGGCGGTGCAAGAGACGCGCAAGTGTAGGGGGCATTACCCATCCAATCAGATGATAGCTGCGATTCGTTCGCAGCCGATATAATCGACGACTTATGCAACGCCGCATGGGCTATTCCCGGATCGTCGGCACCGGCAGCTACCTGCCGGCCAAGGTGTTGACCAACCAGGAGTTGGAGAGCCGGATCGATACCTCCGACGAATGGATTTTTTCCCGCACCGGCATCCGCAGCCGGCATGTCGCCGCCGAAGGCGAGCTGACCAGCGACCTGGCGCTGCAGGCCTCGCGCCGTGCGTTGGAGGCCGCCGGCGTCGGCCCGGACCAGATCGATCTGATCATCGTCGGCACCACCACCGAGGACATGGTGTTCCCGTCCACCGCCTGCCTGCTACAGGCCAAGCTGGGCGTGACGCAGGGCGCGGCCTTCGACGTGCAGGCGGTGTGCACCGGCTTCGTCTATGCGCTGGCCATCGCCGACAAGTTCGTCGCCTCGGGCCAGTCGAAGTGCGCGCTGGTGGTCGGCGCCGAGGTGTTCTCGGGCCTGCTGGACTGGAGCGACCGGCGCACCTGCGTGCTGTTCGGCGACGGCGCCGGCGCCGTGGTGCTCAAGCCTTCCGACGAGCCCGGCATCCTGTCCACGCACCTGCACGCGGAAGGCCAGCAGAGCCACATCCTCTGCGCCAAGGGCTTCTGGCATGACGGTCGCTTCCACGAGCACGCCAACGTGCAGATGGACGGGCAGGCGGTGTACAAGTTCGCCGTACGGGTGCTGGAGCAGGTGTGCGAGGAGGCGCTGAGCGCCAATGGCTACACCGGCAAGGAGCTCGACTGGCTGGTGCCGCATCAGGCCAACATCCGCATCATCCAGTCCACGGCCAGGAAACTGGGTCTGCCGCCGGAGCGGATCATCACCACGCTCGAGCACCAGGGCAATACTTCCGCCGCCTCGGTGCCACTGGCGCTGGACGTCGCGGTGCGCGACGGCCGCATCCGGCCCGGGCACCTGGTGCTGCTGGAGGCGGTCGGCGGCGGCATGACCTGGGGTGCGGCACTGTTGCGGTGGTGACAGGCATCCAGTAAGGACAGACCGAATGACGACTCAACGATCGAATCCATCCCCTGGCACGCGCTTCCGCGCGGCCCTCACCGCCGAGCAGCCGCTGCAGGTGGTGGGTGCGATCAATGCCAATCACGCGCTGCTGGCGCAGCGCGCCGGCTTCAGGGCAATCTACCTCTCCGGCGGTGGCGTGGCCGCGGGTTCCCTGGGCCTGCCCGACCTGGGCATCACCGGCCTCGACGACGTGCTGACCGACGTGCGCCGCATCACCGACGTCTGTGACCTGCCGCTGCTGGTGGACGTGGACACGGGCTTCGGCGCCAGCGCCTTCAACGTCGCGCGCACCACGCGGTCGCTGATCAAGGCCGGTGCCGCGGCCATGCACATCGAGGACCAGGTCGGCGCCAAGCGCTGCGGGCATCGCCCCAACAAGGAAATCGTGTCGAAGGAGGAGATGGTCGACCGCATCAAGGCAGCGGTGGATGCCCGCACGGACGACAGCTTCGTCATCATGGCGCGTACCGATGCGCTGGCGGTCGAGGGTCTGGAGCCGGCCATCGAGCGCGCCGTGGCCTGCGTCGAGGCCGGCGCCGACATGATCTTCCCGGAGGCGATGACCACGCTGGACATGTACCGGCAGTTCGCCGCGGCGGTGAAGGTGCCGATCCTGGCCAATATCACCGAGTTCGGCGCAACCCCGCTGTTCACGGTCGAGGAATTGCGCGGCGCCGGGGTAGGGCTGGTGCTGTACCCGCTGTCCGCCTTCCGGGCCATGAACAAGGCCGCGGAAAACGTGTATAAAGCGATTCGCCGCGACGGCACGCAGAAGAACGTGGTGGAGACCATGCAGACCCGCATGGAGCTTTACGACGTGATCGGCTACCACAGCTACGAGCAGAAACTCGACGAGTTGTTTGCGAAAGGCAAGAAATAGATACCCCGTCATTCCGGCGAAAGCCGGTATGACGAGCAGGAGATTACGAAGGGAGTTAAAACGATGACCGAAGCAGCCCAATCTACGACGCCGGGTTTCAAGCCGAAGAAGTCCGTGGCCCTGTCCGGCGTCGCCGCCGGCAATACCGCACTGTGCACGGTGGGCCGTACCGGCAACGACCTGCACTACCGCGGCTACGACATCCTCGACATCGCCGAGCAGTGCGAGTTCGAGGAGATCGCACACCTTTTGGTGCACGGCAAGCTGCCGACGGTGGCCGAGCTGGCTGCCTACAAGGCCAAGCTCAAGGCCCTGCGCGGCCTGCCGGCTAACGTCAAGGGCGTGCTTGAATGGCTGCCGGCCTCGGCTCACCCGATGGACGTGATGCGCTCAGGCGTTTCCGCGCTCGGCTGCGTGTTGCCGGAATCGGCCGACCACAACCATGCCGGTGCGCGCGACATCGCCGACCGCCTGCTGGCCTCGCTCGGCTCGATGCTGCTGTACTGGTATCACTTCTCGCACAACGGTCGGCGCATCGAGGTCGAGACCGACGACGATTCGATCGGCGGGCACTTCCTGCACCTGCTGCACGGCCGGCGTCCCCCGGAACTGTGGGTGCGGGCCATGCACACCAGCCTGATCCTCTACGCTGAGCACGAGTTCAACGCCTCGACCTTCACCTGCCGTGTGGTGGCGGGTACGGGGTCCGATATGTACTCCGCCATCTGCGGCGGCATCGGCGCGCTGCGCGGGCCCAAGCATGGCGGCGCCAACGAGGTGGCCTTCGAGATCCAGAAGCGCTATGACACCCCGGACGAGGCGGAAGCCGACATCCGCGCGCGCGTGGCCAATAAGGAAGTCATCATCGGCTTCGGCCACCCGGTCTATACCGTGTCCGACCCGCGCAACAAGGTGATCAAAGAGGTGGCGCGGAGGCTGTCGAAGGATCAGAATAATATGAAGATGTTCGACATCGCCGAGCGCCTCGAGACGGTGATGTGGGAGATCAAGAAGATGTTCCCGAACCTGGACTGGTTCAGCGCCGTCAGCTACCACATGATGGGCGTGCCCACCGCGATGTTCACGCCGCTGTTCGTGATGGCCCGAACCTCCGGCTGGAGCGCGCACATCATCGAACAGCGCATCGACAACAAGATCATCCGCCCGAGCGCCAACTACACCGGGCCGGAGAACCTCAAGTTCGTCCCGCTCCGGGAGCGCCGCTGAACCCGCACGTGGCTGCACCATGAACACCGCCCACCGCAAGCCCCTTCCCGGCACACGGCTGGACTACTACGACGCGCGCGAGGCGGTCGAGGCGATCCGGCCCGGCGCCTGGGACCGGCTGCCCTACACCGCGCGTGTGCATGCCGAGAACATCGTGCGCCGGGCCGAGCCTTCCATGATCCCCGCCTATCTGACGCAGCTGATCGAGCGCCGGCGCGACCTGGATTTTCCGTGGTTCCCTGCGCGCGTGGTGTGCCATGACATCCTCGGCCAGACCGCGCTGGTGGACCTGGCGGGGCTGCGTGACGCCATCGCGGAGCGGGGCGGGGATCCGGCCAAGGTAAACCCGGTGGTGCCGGTGCAGCTGATCGTGGACCACTCGCTGGCGGTGGAGCATGCGGGCTTCGAGAAGGACGCCTTCGCGAAGAACCGTGCGATCGAGGATCGCCGCAACGACGATCGCTTCCACTTCATCAACTGGACCAGGCAGGCTTTCAGGAACGTCGAGGTGATCCCGCCGGGCAATGGCATCATGCACCAGATCAACCTGGAGCGGATGAGCCCGGTGATCTATGTGCAGGATGGCGTGGCCTTCCCCGATACCTGTGTCGGCACCGACAGCCATACCCCCCACGTGGATGCACTGGGCGTGATTGCCATCGGGGTGGGCGGCCTGGAGGCCGAGAACGTGATGCTGGGGCGCGCCTCCTGGATGCGCTTGCCGGACATCGTCGGTGTCGAGCTGACCGGCCGGCCGCAGCCGGGCATCACCGCGACCGACATCGTGCTGGCACTGACCGAATTCCTGCGCAAGGAGCGGGTGGTCGGCGCCTACCTGGAATTCCACGGCGAGGGCGCCGCGGCGCTGACGCTCGGCGACCGCGCCACCATCTCCAACATGGCGCCGGAGTACGGCGCCACCGCGGCGATGTTCTTCATCGACTCGCAGACCATTGACTACCTCAAGCTCACCGGCCGCGATGAACAGCAGGTCAAACTGGTCGAGACCTATGCGAAGCACACCGGCCTGTGGGCCGATGCGCTGAAAACCGCCGAATACGAGCGGGTGCTGAAGTTCGATCTGTCCACGGTCGTGCGCAACATGGCCGGCCCGTCGAATCCGCACAAGCGCCTGCCCACCGCGGCGCTGGCCGAGCGCGGCATCGCCGGCAATCTCGACAAGGTGCGCGAGGAAGAGGCCAGGGGCCTGCTGCCGGACGGCGCGGTGATCATCGCCGCCATCACCAGTTGCACCAACACCAGCAATCCGCGCAACGTCATCGCCGCGGGCCTTTTGGCGCGCAATGCGAACCGGCTGGGCCTGGTGCGCAAGCCCTGGGTCAAGACCTCGCTCGCGCCCGGCTCCAAGGCCGTGCAGCTGTACCTGGAAGAGGCCGGGCTGCTGCCCGAGCTGGAGAAGCTCGGCTTTGGCATCGTCGCCTTCGCCTGCACCACCTGCAACGGCATGTCGGGCGCACTGGACCCGAAGATCCAGCAGGAAATCATCGAGCGGGATTTGTACGCGGTGGCCGTACTGTCCGGCAACCGCAACTTCGACGGCCGCATCCATCCCTACGCCAAGCAGGCCTTTCTCGCCAGCCCGCCCCTGGTGGTGGCCTACGCGATCGCCGGCACGATCCGCTTCGACATCGAGAAGGACGCGCTCGGCGTCGGGCCAGACGGCAAGCCGGTCACGCTCAAGGACCTGTGGCCGAGCGATGCCGAGATCGACGCCATCGTCGCCAGGAGCGTCAAGCCCGAATTCTTCCGCAAGGTCTATGAGCCGATGTTCAGCCTGAAGGCGGCCGGCGAGGCGAAGGTCAGTCCCCTGTATGCCTGGCGGCCGCAGAGCACCTACATCCGTCGTCCGCCCTACTGGGAGGGCGCGCTGGCCGGCGAACGCACGCTCAAGGGTATGCGCCCGCTGGCGGTGCTCGGCGACAACATCACCACCGACCATCTCTCCCCTTCCAATGCGATCCTGCCGGACAGCGCCGCCGGCGAGTACCTCGCGAAGATGGGCCTGCCGGAGGAGGACTTCAATTCCTACGCCACGCACCGCGGTGACCATCTCACCGCGCAGCGCGCGACCTTTGCCAACCCGAAGCTGGTCAACGAGATGGTCGTGGTCGACGGCAAGGTCCAGCAGGGCTCGCTGGCGCGTGTGGAGCCGGACGGCAAGATCATGCGCATGTGGGAAGCGATCGAGACCTACATGAACCGCAAACAGCCGCTGATCATCATCGCCGGCGCCGATTACGGCCAGGGCTCCTCGCGCGACTGGGCCGCCAAGGGCGTGCGCCTGGCCGGCGTGGAGGCGATCGTCGCCGAGGGCTTCGAGCGCATCCACCGCACCAACCTGATCGGCATGGGCGTGCTGCCGCTGGAGTTCAAGCCCGGCGTGAACCGCAAGACGCTCGGCATCGACGGCACCGAGACCTTCGACGTGATCGGCGAGCGCCGGCCGCGTGCCGACCTGACCCTGGTCATCCATCGCCGCAGCGGCGAGCGCGCCGAGGTGCCGGTGACCTGCCGCCTCGACTCCGACGAGGAGGTCTCGATCTACGAGGCCGGCGGCGTGCTGCAGCGTTTTGCGCAGGATTTCCTCGAATCGGCCAAAGCGGCCTGAGGTTATGCGTTCCCTCTCCGCGCGCGGGTGAGGGGGCCAGGGAGAGGGTGCTGCAAGAACCGAAACCCTCTCCATAGCCCTTCTCCCATAACTGGGATATGGGGAGCTTATAGAGATTCGTACATGACCCACCCCCCACAAATCAAAATTCCCGCCACTTACATGCGGGGCGGCACCAGCAAGGGTGTGTTCTTCCGTCTGCAGGACCTGCCCGAGCGCTGCCGGCAGCCGGGCGAAGCGCGGGACCGCCTCCTGCTGCGCGTCATCGGCAGCCCGGATCCGTACGGCAAGCAGATCGACGGCATGGGCGGCGCGACCTCGAGCACCAGCAAGACCGTCATCCTGTCGAAAAGCAGCCGGCCCGATCACGACGTGGACTACCTGTTCGGCCAGGTGTCCATCGACAAGGCCTTCGTGGACTGGAGCGGCAACTGCGGCAATCTCTCCGCCGCGGTCGGGCCGTTCGCCATCAGCCACGGTCTGGTGGATGCCGGCCGCGTGCCGAAGGACGGCGTGGCCGTCGTGCGCATCTGGCAGGCCAACATCGGCAAGACCATCGTCGCACACGTCCCGATGACCGGCGGCGAGGTGCAGGAAACCGGCGATTTCGAGCTGGACGGCGTGACCTTTCCCGCCGCCGAGGTGCAGCTGGAATTCCTCGACCCGGCCGACGAGGGGGAGGGCGAGGGCGGTGCCATGTTTCCCACCGGCAAGCTCGTGGACGAACTCGAAGTGCCGGGCCTGGGCCGGCTCAAGGCCACGTTGATCAACGCCGGCATCCCGACCATCTTCGTCAACGCCGAGGCAGTCGGTTACACGGGCACCGAATTGCAGGATGCCATCAATGGCGATACCAGGGCCCTGGCCCTGTTCGAGGCCATCCGGGCCCAGGGCGCGCTGCGCATGGGGTTGATCAAGGACCTCGGCGAGGCGGCGAAGCGCCAGCACACGCCGAAGGTCGCCTTCGTCGCGCCGCCGAAGGACTACATCGCCTCCAGCGGCAGGAAGATCGCCGCTGCCGACATCGACCTCAACGTGCGCGCGCTGTCCATGGGCAAGCTGCACCACGCGATGATGGGCACGGCCGCCGTGGCCATCGGCACGGCCGCGGCCATCCCCGGCACGCTGGTGAACCTGGCGGCGGGCGGCGGCGAACGCAATGCCGTGCGCTTCGGCCATCCCTCCGGCACGCTGCGGGTGGGCGCGGAGGCCCGGCAGGTCAATGGCCAATGGGTCGTGACCAAGGCCATCATGTCACGCTCGGCGCGCGTGCTGATGGAGGGTTGGGTGCGGGTGCCCCAGGACGCTTTCTGAGTTTTGGAAGTCACAGTGCGCTAGGATGCGCGTTTGGCGGACTTTGCCGGCATAAACAGGGATCACGGGCATGAAGTTTCACAGCTACAAGCGCGTCATGGTGACCGGCGGCGCCGGCTTTCTGGGCTCGCATCTTTGCGACCGGCTGATCGAGCAGGGTCACGACGTGCTGTGCGTGGACAACCTGTACTGCGGCAGCAAGGACAACATTCGCCACCTGCTGAGCCATCCGCGCTTCGAGTTCCTGCGCCACGACGTCAACTTCCCGCTGTTCGTCGAGGTGGACGAGATCTACAACCTGGCCTGTCCGGCCTCGCCGATCCACTACCAGCGCGACCCGGTGCAGACCACCAAGACCAGCGTGCACGGCGCCATCAACATGCTGGGCCTGGCCAAGCGCGTGAAGGCCAAGATCCTGCAGGCCTCGACCAGCGAGGTGTACGGCGATCCCAAGGTGCACCCGCAGCCGGAAGGCTACTGGGGCAACGTGAATCCCATCGGCATCCGCGCCTGCTACGACGAGGGCAAGCGCTGCGCCGAGACGCTGTTCTTCGACTACTACCGTCAGCACCGGCTGCGTATCAAGGTCGCGCGCATCTTCAACACCTACGGGCCGCGCATGCATCCGAACGACGGCCGCGTGGTGTCGAACTTCATCATGCAGGCGCTCAAGGGCGAGCCGATCACCCTCTACGGCGACGGCAGCCAGACGCGCGCTTTCTGCTACGTGGACGACCTGGTGGACGGTCTGATGCGGCTGATGAACTCGGACGACGAGGTCATAGGGCCGGTCAACCTGGGTAACCCGGGCGAGTTCACCATCAAGGAGCTGGCCGAGCGCGTCAGCCGGCTGACACGTTCGAAGTCGGAGCTCGTCTACAAGCCCCTGCCCAGCGATGACCCCACCCAGCGCCAGCCGGACATCGCACTGGCCAGGTCCCGGCTGGGCTGGGAGCCGAAGGTCGATCTCGAAACGGGCTTGGCCAGGACCATCGAGTATTTTCGCGGCTGGTTGCGGGAACACGCGGAGTGATGCCCGTCGCACCCATGGCGGACCGATCGGCTGCCGGATCCTGGTGAAGGCGCACGTGTCGTGAGGAATGCGCTCCAGCGCCTGCGCCGGCATCTGCGCCAGGGCACGCTCGGCGATGTGCTGCTGAGCCGTGCCGGCATCATGCCGCTGCACGCCCGCGTGCGCTGGCATGGCGCAGGCGATATCGGACAGGCGGCGCGTGCGCTGGCCAAGTGGGCGCGGATCCTGTGCGCACAGGACGGCGAGGGCGCGTGGGTGCTGAGCGTCGGTGACGGGGGCGACTACCACCGGCAGCTGAATCTGCGCCTGCGGCGGCATGGGGTGCGTCACGAAGCCATCGGCCTGGAGCAGATCGAGGCCTGGACGCCGGGACCGGACGGCAAGCCCGCTGCGGTGCTTTGCGCCTACCCGGACAGCCGCCGCCTGACCCGCGCCGCGCGCACCGTGGCCGCCCATCCTGCCTTCGCCGGCGTCCCCTTCGAGTACGCCGCCGGGCTCGATCCGGAGCGCCGGCTGTTCGCGGCGCGCGATGAATATGCCGACACCTTCTTCGTGTCCCCGGTGCTGCTCGACGATCCCACCCCGTATGCGCTGTACGAAGAATCGCTGAAGCACTTCGAGCAGAAATGCGGCCTGCGCGATTTCCTCGACTTGTACCAGCTGCTCAGGACCGTGGTCGAGAACGACGTGCCCGGCGACATCGCCGAGTTCGGCTCCTACCGCGGGCATAGCGGCTGGCTGATTGCACAGACGCTGCAGGCCCTGGGTTCGCGCAAGCACCTGTACCTGTTCGACACGTTCGAGAACTTCCCGGCCGAAAACCTGGGCCTCGACTACTTCTGGAGCCGCACGCATGCGGTGGATTTCGCGGAGGTGCAGCGCAAGTTCGAGGGGCTGCGCGAGCGCGTCAGCCTGGTCAAGGGCGATTTCACCCGCACGCTGACGGAATCCGGCCTCGGCACCGTCGCGCTGGCCTATGTGGATTGCGACTCCTACCGTGCCACGCGCTTCCTCATCGAGCAGCTGCTGCCGGAGCGGCTGTCGCCGCGCGGGGTGCTGGTCTGCGAGGACTACGGCCACCCCGCGCTGCTGGGCAATCGCGCGGCCGTGCACGACAGCCTGGACGGCCAGCGCGGTTACCTGCGCTACTTCTCCCAGTTCAGCGGCCTGTACGTGGTCGTCAAGTATTGAGGCGCAGCGATGGCCCGCAGGACCGATATCGTCGTCACCACCATCTTCGAGCCGGCCTGGCTGCCGGGCTACCTGGATAACCTGCGTCGGCATGGGCATGAGGCGTCAGTGACGCTGCGCATCATCTGTGATCGCAAGACGCCGGCATCGGTGTATGCGGCGGCCGAGCAGGCGCGCGCGGCCGGTTTCCGGATCGACTGTCCGACGCTGGATGAGCAGGCGGACTACCTGCGCAAGCTGGGCCTGCCGGGGGATTTCATCCCCTGGAACACGGACAACCGGCGCAACATCGGCTTCCTGCGCGCCTGGGAGAGCGGGGCGGAGGTGCTGATCTCGATCGACGACGACAATTATTGCCGGTCGGATTCCGATTTCGTCGGTGAGCACCAGGTGGTCGGCCGCAAGGCCGGCGCGCTTGCCGGGCAGCGGCTGGCGACGGGCGAGGCCTGGTTCAACATCTGCGCGCTGCTACAAGGCGGCCATCGGGACCCGATCTACCCGCGCGGATTCCCGTATCGTGTGCGGCAACAGGCATCGACCGCTGCGCTATCCGCCAGCGCCGATGGCGTGGCGGAGCGGCGGATCGCGATCAACGCGGGCCTGTGGCTGGATGACCCGGACGTGGACGCCATCACCCGTCTTGCACAGCGGCCCCGGATCACGGCGGCCGACGCCGCCGGCGTGCTGCTGGCACCCGAGACCTGGTCGCCGATCAATACCCAGAACACGGCGCTGCTGCGCGCGGCCGTGCCCGCCTACTACTATGTGCGCATGGGCTATCCGCTGCAGGGCTTGAAGATCGACCGCTTCGGCGACATCCTGTCCGGCTACTTCGTGCAGGCCTGCGCCAAGCACCTGGGCGACCTGGTGCGCGTGGGCGGGCCGGTGGCCGATCACCGCCGTACCCCGCACAACCTGCTCAAGGACCTCTACCATGAGCTCGCCGGCATCGCGCTGATCGAGGACCTGCTGCCCTGGCTGCAGGAAGAGAAGCTCGAAGGTGACGACTACCCGGCTGTCTATGCATCGCTGGCGGACGCGCTCGACGCGCAGGCGGAGCGCTTCCGGGGCTTCGTGTGGGACGAGGGCGGCCGTGAATTCCTGCGCGAGACGGCGGGCTGCATGCGCGCCTGGCTCGGCATCATTGCCAAACTGGGTTAGTCGGATATAGGCATGGGGATCGACCAAATCGTCATCGACGCAGCACGGCCACGCAAGAGCCTGGACCTGCGCGAGCTGTGGCGCTATCGGGATTTATTGTATGTCCTGGTGCGGCGCGACGTTGCGGTTCGCTACCGGCAGACGGCACTCGGCGTGCTGTGGGCCATCCTGCAGCCGCTGGCTACCATGCTGATCTTCACCCTCATTTTCGGCCGCCTCGCACGGATGCCCTCCGACGGGCTGCCTTATTCGCTGTTCGCATTTGCAGGCTTGCTGCCCTGGATTTTCTTCGCCAGCACGCTCAACGCCGTTGGCAATTCAGTCGTCAATTCCAGCAACCTCGTGACCAAGGTTTATTTCCCGCGCCTGATCATACCGCTGGCTGCGATCGGCGCACCGTGTCTGGACTTGTTCATCTCGACCCTGTTCATGTGCGCGCTGATGGCGATCCACGGCTTTTGGCCCGCCTGGAGCGCGTTGTGGCTACCCGTGCTGTTTCTGGCGGTGGTCGTGACGGCCGTAGGCACGGGCAGCCTCATCGCGGCACTCAATGTCTCCTACCGCGATTTTCGCCACTTGCTGCAGCCGCTGATCACGCTCTGGCTGTTTGCTACGCCGGTCATCTACCCGCCTGCTATCGTGCCGGAAGACTGGCGCTGGCTGCTGTTCCTCAACCCGATGGCCGGGATCGTCACTGCCATCCGCGCGGCCTGGTTCGGGCTACCCTTCGATCTGACAGGGCTGGGACTCTCGCTGGCGGTGAGCGTATGCCTGCTGATTATCGGTCTCTCGTATTTCCGCTCGGTAGAGCGCCGCTTCGCGGACATCATCTAGGCCAGGCATGTCGATGAGCTATGCGATCGAAGCCTCGGGGATTGGCAAGCGCTATGTGGTGAGCCGGCAGCGGGTGGGGACACGCACGCTGGTAGAAGAGCTTGCCGGTTTGCCCCGCAGGCTCGTGCGGCGCGTATTCGGTGCGGGTACGGAGACTGAGCAGGTGGATTTCTGGGCCTTGCGCGGGGTCGATTTTACCGTGAGCCAGGGCGAGGCCGTAGGCATCATCGGCCGCAACGGCGCCGGCAAGAGCACGTTGCTCAAGATCCTCTCACGTGTTACGGAACCGACCGAGGGTCGGGTGGTTCTGCGCGGTCGCGTAGCCAGCCTGCTGGAGGTCGGCACGGGCTTTCATCCCGAGCTGTCCGGGCGCGAGAACATCTATTTGAATGGCGCCATCCTTGGCATGCGCCGGCACGAAATTGCCGCCCGGCTGGAGCAGATCGTAGATTTTGCCGGCGTCGCAGGCTTCATCGATGAGCCCATCAAGCATTACTCCAGCGGCATGTACACGCGCCTTGCCTTTGCCGTCGCGGCCTTCCTGGAGTCCGAGATCCTGATCGTGGACGAAGTGCTGGCGGTGGGCGACCACGCTTTCCAGGAAAAATGCCTTGGCACCATGCGCGATGCCGCGACCAGCGGCAGGACTGTTCTGTTCGTGAGCCACAATATGGCGGCCATTGCCCAGATCACCACCCGCACGCTACTGCTGGACCAGGGGCGGGTGGCATTCAACGGGCCCACGCGCGAGGCGACCGAGCACTATATCGGCGTAAAGCAGCGCGCATCCATGACTGGCCGCGTGCCGACCGACAGGATCAGCTGTGGCCGGCGCTGGCGTCGCGACGATCATCTGTATATCCGCGAGATAGGCTTTGCGGACGGACAGCTGGATGAAATCCCTGTGGGTGGCAGCGTACGGCTGCAGGTGCTGATCACCGCGGCAGGCGGCTATGAAGGGCTGCGCCTAGCGTATACGCTCAACAGCAGCGATGGCACGCCGCTATTGACTGGGCTTACCTCATACTTCTCGGTAGAAGCGGGTGAACAGTTGTACGAGCTCACCATCGACAGGATAAACCTGATCCCGGGCGAGTATGATTTCAGCCTCATTCTGGGTACCGGGGGCTGGGCCGACCCGAAGCGGGAATGCGATGTTTATATCGGCTTTGGACGGCTCAGGGTGTCGCCTTTGATGCCAGACGGCGGTTTGTTCGGAGACTGGCACAGCGCCTGGGGCATGAGCACGCATTATGATTCACGGCTGCGGCGCATCTGAGCGCATATGGGCCAGGAGATGAGCCACAGCACCATGCAATACAGCGACTACGTCAATGGCGTTTCGTTCAGGTTCTGCCAGCCGAGCAGCAACCCCTGGCTTTTCAACCAACTGTCACGAGTAGCGCGCCGGCTGGGTTACTCACTGGAGATGCTGAACACTCTTTTGCCGGAAGATCCGGATGGCATGCACGAGCGGCTGGAGGATCTGTGCCGCATTCCGCGGATGTCCACCTATGCGATCGGCGCCATGATCAACGCTGGCGTGGCCCGTATGCCAGTCGATCAGGCTTTCGTCAATGTGGGTGTCTGGAATGGGTTCACCTTTCTCGCCGGCATGATGCGGAATGCCGACAAGACCTGTATCGGCGTGGACAACTTCTCGGAGTTCGGCGGTCCACGCGAGGCGTTCCAGGCGCGATTTAGACACTACAAGAGCCCCAATCACTTTTTCTACGACATGGATTATCGCGAGTACTTCGCCAAGGTCCATAAACAGCCGATCGGCTTCTATATCTATGACGGCGAACACAGCTACGAGAACCAGCTGGAGGGCCTGAAAGTGGCAGAGCCACATTTCGCGCCGGGCTGTATCGTGCTGGTGGACGATACCAACCTGAAAGCGCCGCGCTGGGCTGTGCAGGATTTCCTCGATGCACGTCCGAATCAGTATCGGGTGCTGCTGGATCGCCGGACGCATGGCAACCTGCATCCCACGCTGTGGAACGGCGTGATTGTGCTTCAGAAGACCGGTATATGAATCTGAAGAAGGGGATCAACGCCGTTCTGGGCCGCTTCGGCTACCGCATCCAGCGTATGGGTGCCGAACCTGCGGTCTTCGGGGTGGATCCGATGCGTGACATGCGCGTGCTGAGTACTGCGGGCGACCAGCCGGTGATTTTCGACGTAGGCGCGAACGTCGGCCAGTCAATCGATAACTTCCGGCGACACTTTCGCTCGCCGGTTATCCACTCCTTCGAACCGAGCCCAAAAGCCTTCGCCGAACTGCAATCGCATGCCGCAAGTATCCCGGGAGTAACGCTCAATAACCTCGCGTTGGGTGCGCGGCCTGGCGAAGCGAGTTTTTTCGAGAGCGAGGCAGGGACGCCCATGAGTTCGCTGCTGCAACCTGGTACGGAGTGCTGGGGCGGAGGCGGTGTGCGCGAGACATTGCAGGTGCGGGTTTCAAGTGTGGACGAATATTGTCGTCAGCGCGGGATTGGACAGATTGACATCCTGAAGATCGATACCCAGGGTTACGATTTCGAGGTGATCAAGGGTGCGAAGGCGATGATCCGGAACCGCGCCATTCACCTGATTCACATGGAGATCATTTTCTGTGACATGTACAAGGGACTGCCGCGCATGGATGAGATCTACGCGTTCCTTGCCGATCGCGGCTATGAACTGGTGACGTTCTATCCATTCTGTTACTGGGGTAACAAGGCTTCGTGGACCGAAGGATTGTTCATGCATCCGGAATATCGGCGGATGGCGTGACCGTCGCAGGCAGTCCGTCGCTGCTCAGACGCGCCGGTCGCCGGTTGCGCCGGCTGCTGTTGTGGTTCGATCCTTTCCGTTATGTGCTGGGTACTCTGCGGCAGTCGATCGCCGCACAACTCGCTGGCATGGCGCTGCCGCGCAGTCCGCGCGTGCTGGATTACGGCTGTGGTGGACAGCCGTATCGCTCCTTGCTGCCCGATGGTTGCGAATACGTGGGAGCAGACATTGCTGGCAACGAAAGGGCACAGATTGTCATCAACGCAGATGGAACTCTGCCGGTCGCGGAGGCCAGCTACGATCTGGTGCTATCCACGCAGGTCCTGGAGCACGTTGACGACCCGTCCGTGTATTTGGAGGAATGCCGCCGCATCCTTAGGCCAGGCGGGCGGCTGCTACTGACCACACACGGCTTGATGTTCTACCACCCCTATCCTCAGGATCTCTGGCGCTGGACCGCTGACGGCCTGCGCCTGGCCGTCCAGCGCGCTGGTCTGCAGGTGGTTGGCGTGGAAGGTGTGGTCGGCCTGATTCCTGCGTCGGTGTGGCTGGTAATGTTCGAGTATCAGGCCTGTTTGCCTTGGGGATTGCGGCACCTGTTTGTTCTCAGCTGTAACCTCCTTATGCTGCTTTCTGACCGCATGACCTCGGACGGCTCGCGCCTGCGCAACGCCTGCGTTTACAACCTCGTTGCGCAACGGGGCGCAGACTGAAAGCGGCCCGCTTCTATGACTCGCCTCGACCTCTCCGTGTGCGATACGCCGATTGTGCTGCTGATTTTCAATCGGCCGCGCCCCACGGCGCGGGTATTCGCAGAGATTGCCAAGGTTCGCCCACGAAAGCTGCTGGTGGTAGCGGATGGCCCGCGTCCTGGGCGGTCTGGCGAAGATCGGCTCTGTGCTGAAACCCGTGCCGTCATTGAGCGCGTTGACTGGCCCTGCGACGTCCAGACCCATTATTCGGACATCAATCTCGGCTGCCGACAGAGGATCACCAGTGGGCTCGACTGGGTTTTCTCGCGCGTAGACCGGGCCATCATACTTGAGGACGACTGCCTGCCGGACCCTAGTTTCTTCCGGTTCTGCACAGAGTTGCTGGAGCGCTACCGCGACGACGAGCGTGTCCACATGATACGTGGCGGTAATTTTTTAGAAGGACGCAGGCCGGTTGATACGAGCTATTACTTTTCCCGTTGGTTCCACATCTGGGGCTGGGCAACCTGGGCGAGGGCCTGGCACCACAACGACGTCAGCATGGCCGACTGGCCGCGGCTGCGCGATAGCGGCTGGCTGGAGAGCTTCCTGCCCACCCCGGCCATGTGCGCCCGCGCGAGAGAAATTTTCGATGATTCATACGCGGGTCGCCTGGATACCTGGGAGTATTACTGGGTGTACTCGAGCTGGCTTCGCAAGGCGCTGGCGATCAGCCCAGCTACCAACCTGGTGACCAATATCGGTTTTGGTGAAGATGCTACGCATTTGCGTAACAGTCGCCATCCGCACTCCGAGCTTCCGGTGACGCCGATGGCATTCCCGCTGCGGCATCCAGAGATGGTCTGCGTCAGCAAGGAAGCAGACTTGATCGAGTGGCAGCTGTTGAACCCATCGCAGCACCGGCGCAAACTCGTGGAACGGCTGTTGCGCAGATTGCGGGTATGTCCATGAATGCACGGATTCGACGGCTCCACCACCGCGCGTGACCGCTTACCTGTTTGTACGGCCGGAATGATCTGAGTATTCGGACAGGGAGAATCGTCATGTTGCCAGGCAGTGTTGAAAAGATTCTTGGCATGTTGAAGCCCGACGACCTCGTGCTCGACGTCGGTGGCTGGGCATGCCCGTTCAACCGCGCACAGTACATCTTGGATGCGGAACCTTACGAGACTCGAGGCTGGTACAAGGTCTATGGCGGGCCGGCAAGCCAGGGCGGCGACAAAGAGTGGTTTACCAAGGAAACCTGGATCCAGCGGGATATTTGCGAGCATACCCCGTGGCCCTTCAGCAACAAGCAGTTCGACTTTGCCATCTGCTCGGGAACTCTCGAGGACATTCGAGACCCGTTGTGGGTCTGCTCCGAGCTGATACGGGTGGCCAAGCGCGGTTATATCGAGGTACCAACCCGGCAGTGGGAATCGAGCCGCGGCATTGAATATCCGAACCTGGCAGGCATGTCACATCACCGCTGGCTGATCGAGATCGAGGGTAACCAGATCCAATTTCTCCAGAAGTATCACGCGATCAACGCGCACTGGCGATTTTCTTTCCCGAGGTCGTTTGGACGCACGTTGATTGGTGAACGAGCCATGCAGTGCCTATGGTGGGAGGGCTCTTTTAGTTATGTTGAGACCTCGATAAATGGCACCGGCAATACGGAAGAGATTCTTGCAGAGTATGTTCAGCGTATACGCCCCTATCCACGATGGCTACTGGCAGCTGACCGTTACGCCAGAAAAGTCCGAAGCTTGCCGCTCAGGATCGTGCGGAAGTTGCGCGCCAAAGCCAATTACTCGAAGTATGGATTCGCCGATCCTGCCTGAGGTTCTACTGCTGAAACGTCTGGCTATATCAATGCGCTGACATGATGCGCTCTGCAACTACCACACAATTGTCGTTCGTACCGTGCCTGGCGCGATGGTAGATCGAGCTTACTTTCCAACCCGGGAAGGTTTCGATCATCGACGCGATAGCACTGCCAGAAAGTAGCCACCACCATTCGTAGTCCCACGCCGGCCTCAAACCAAAGGGTTTGTGCACCGGGCTGCCCCAGAAGGGCATCAACTTTGATCTTTCCAATTCACTAAGGCCGGGTAGAAAGATCGCGGTGTTAGAGATGCCGGGCAGGTCGGGAAGGGTCTTGCTGCCGATGATGGCGTACTTGTCCGCGATGCTCAGGAGCTTGCCGATGACGCCGAAGGGGTCCGGGGTGTGGTACAAGAGGCCCGTACACCAGACGACATCGTGTTTGCCAACTGTTGCGGCCAAGTCAATCGTGTCGATATTGCCCTGCACGAACCTGACCGAGGAATTTTTCTGTTGCCGGGTCTGCAGGAACTCTGGCGTTGGGTCCATGGCATCGAAAGCGGTGACTTTTGTTGCCCCCTTGCTTTCTGCGTAATAGGCCACGGAGCCATGCATGGTCCACATGCAGCAGATATCCGCAAAGCTGTTACCCGGTGCATAGGTTCTGATGAGGTGGCCAAACAGTGTGTCGTCAGGATTTGTCGGTGATGTCGGTGTATAGCCGTGGAAGTCGCGCCGATTGAAGCGGCGTACGAAGCGCATGATGACGTAGACGGCATTTCTGATCAGCATGGGCAGCAAACCGCGGGCGGGCTTGTTATACCGGTGGATAGCCGTTATGAAGTGCTTCATTGATCGGGTTGGGAAAGAGAGAACGATCCGCAGTATATGATAAGTTGGGACAAAAAACCCAAATATCGTTCCGACCACGAACTTGAACCTATTACCCCCTGTCCGCGACCCCCTGTCCCCATGCTGCTAAGCATCATCGTGCCGAGCTTCAACCAGGCGCGCTTCATCCCTGCGACGCTGGATTCGATTCTTGCGCAGGACTACCGTCCGGTAGAGGTCATTGTCGTCGATGGCGGTTCCACTGATGCCACGGTGGATATCCTCAGGGAGTATGCCGCCCGTTATCCCGAACTGCGCTGGCTGTCGGAACCGGATAACGGCCCGGCCGACGCGGTCAACAAAGGACTCGCGCTCGCGCGTGGCGAAATCGCCGCGATCCAGAGTTCCGATGACATCTACTACCCTGGTGCATTCTCGGCTGTGATGCGTGAGTACGCGGCGCACCCGGACTGTGGCTTTCTGATCGGCCATTACTGCGGAATAGATCTGGAGGGTCGGGTCCTTTATACCGAGCGCCTGCCGGAATTCTCCTGGGAAGCCTACTTCGGCCTGGCGCTGTGCATCCCGCAAAGTTCGATATTCTTCCGTATGTCGGTGGCACGAGAAGTCGGCGGCTGGAACAGTGCCTACTATGGTTGCGATCTGGATTACTGGCTGCGTCTGCTGCTGCGTACGCGTGCCATCCGGCTCGATCGTGTCCTGTCCGGCTGGCGCCTGTATCCGGGGGCGCGCACACACAGTGGGCAGCAGCGCAAGATATGGGATGGTTACTGGCGGATGATAGATGACAACCGAGATCTGAGGTTGGCACCGGCCCGGGTACAGCGCCTCGCGCGAGCCAGTCGCCATATCCTGGCGCTGCGTTTCCATCCGACCGGCAACCGCTGGTCGATCCGCTGGCACCTGTTGTTGGGCCTGCTGCAGCACCCAAGCTTCTGGCGCTATCACCGGCTGCCGGATCTGGCACGCTTCCTGCCAGGCTACCATCTGGCCCGCACCATCTATCACCGGCTCAGGCAGCTGTGTTCATGCTCAACTACCTGAGGCGCACACTGCCTCGTGATGCCCTGCCGCGCCTGTGGTGGCGGCGCGTACGGTACTGGTACACGACACGCAGGCTGACAGGGCCGAAGCTCCTGCGCGCTTTCGCTAACGCCTACCCGGAAGCCTTTTTCGTACAGATTGGCTCCAATGACGGTGAGCAACTCGATCCTTTACGGCGGGTGATTCTGGCTGGGCGCTGGCGTGGGCTGATGGTTGAGCCGGTGCCATATGTCTACGAGCGCTTGCTGCGCAACTGTGGGCCCTATCGAGATCGCATCCGCTGCGTGAACGCTGCGATCGCTGACCACGATGGTGAGCTGCCTTTCTTTCACCTGCGTCCAGTCGAGGATTACCGCCGCGAAGGTCTGCCATTCTGGTATGACCAGCTGGGTTCCTTCAGGAAGTCCGTAGTGCTCAAGCATGCCGACGTCATTCCCGACATCGAGCATAGGTTGGTCGAGGTCCGTGTACCTTGCCTGAGCTTCGATACACTGTGCCGACAGCATGGTGCCGACCGCGTGGATTTGCTGCATACGGACACGGAGGGTTATGACTTCGAATTGCTCAAGGGCATCGACCTGGACCGTTACCGGCCCCGCCTGCTGATCTATGAGCATTACCATTTCACGCCGGAGGACCGCGCTGCTTGCCAGGCTTACCTGGCAGGCCACGGCTACGAGGTCATAGAAGAGGGGATGGATAGCTGGTGCCTGCGGGTGAGCGACGCCGGAGTTCGCGATGCGCGATTGCTTGCGCTGTGGCGCAAGCTGCAACGGCGTGCAGTGAGCTAAGGGCAGCTGCGCGTGCTGGAAGCCGTTGCTCGCAGTCTGAGGGCGCTGGCCTGGTGGTTCGGTCCCTTTGATCCCGTTCCGCCGCCCGCACCTGTTCCAGCGGCGACCGTATCGCGCACACAGATTAGCAGCGACATCCTGCACCTGGCCTGTGCCGCCGATGCCAACTATGCACCACACTGTGCGGCGATGCTCAATTCAGTGTTGGATCATGCCGGAGGCTTGGCGGTGACCGTGCATTTCATGCATGCACGGCATCTTGACCGCGATGTGCTGGAACGTCTGGCGGTGATGATCAGCACCAAGGGCGGTTGGTTTCACCCCGTCCATGTCCCGGACGAATCGGTCGCCGGGCTTCATGCCAGTGAGCGCATCACACGCGTCGCATGGTACCGGTCATTGTTGCCGCAGCTGCTTCCGGATATCGAGCGGGTGCTTTACCTGGACTGCGATGTTCTGGCAGTGGATTGTCTGCGCCCGCTGTGGGAGACGGACCTGGAGGGCTGCTACGCGGCTGCCGTGCGCAACGTTTTCCAGCCCGCCCTGGCGAAGCGCCATCTGGCCCTCGGCCTGCCTCCGGACCAGCCCTATTTCAACAGCGGTGTGCTGCTGATGAATCTGGCACTGATGCGACGGGATCGTTGTACGGAGAAAATTTTGACGCATGCCCGCCAGCATGGCGCCAAGCTGATCTGGGTAGACCAGGATTCGGTCAACTATGTCCTGGGAACCCGGTGCCGCCTGCTGCACCCGCGCTGGAACTGCCAGAACAGCCTGTTCTACTGGCGGCATGCAGGTGAGGCTTTTGCCCCCGGCGAGGTAGAAGAAGCTACCCGAAGACCGGCCATACTTCATTTCGAGGGGCCGGGCCTGGCCAAGCCCTGGAACCCGCTATGCAAGCATCCCTGGCGCGCCCACTATCACTTCAACCTGGCGCAAACCCCCTGGGCATGCCAGGCGGAGGCCGAGATTGACTGGGGCAGCCGCCTGTTGAGACTATTGCCAATGAGAGTGGCGCCAGTGCTGCTTGACTGGGCATGGCGACTGCGCCGCCGTTTAGGCCGGGCCTTCAGGCGCCACCGATTGCGCTGACGACCACAAACTGCACTACCACAAACCCGCCCCATGGCATTTCCGGCCGCCGGTGACCGACCCGACAGGCAGTAATCCGACATGAATATCTCCGCCCTGAGTAAACAGGCCGTGCGCGTCGCCCTGGCCCGTGTCGGTCTCAGCATACGGCGCATCGCTCACGAGGAAAAACTCTACGTGCTCGCCGGCCACGATCCGGCCGTTCCCCTGCCGGCGGGTACAGAGACAGTGCTGCGTTACGACAATCCGCGGCTGCTGGAGCTCGAGCGGCGTTACCGCGCGGTGGACTCGCCGGTGTGCCAGCACACGCAGTGGCGTGCAGAGCTGCGCCCGCAGGCCATGGACTTGCGATATTTCCGTGGCGATAACGCTTACATGTGGCAATACCGCCGCACACGGGATTTCACGCGGCTCCGGTATTACCTCTATGCGCGATACATCCGCGAGCTTGATCAGCGTCAACTGCTCGGCAGGAAGCTGACCGAAGATGGCCTGTTCGGATGTTTCACCTTCAGTTTCGATGAAATGCCGACTGTAAGCCGTGACTTGCTGGATTCAATCAATGAACTCTATTTCCTGGACCGCCACTGGAACCTGTTCGGCCGTAGAGGTGCCCGGCTGCTGGACATCGGCGCCGGTTACGGGCGACTGGCCCACCGGATGCTCTCTGCAACGGACAGTGTCGAGCGCTACTGGTGTATAGACGCGATCCCGCGTTCTACCTTCCTGTGCGAATACTATCTGGGTTACCGCGGTTGCCTGACCAGCAACGGTGGCCGGGCTGTCGTCGTGCCGCTGGACGAAATGGAAACATCGCTCCAACCAGGGGGGGCTGACCTGGCAGTGAACATCCACAGCTTCAGTGAAATGAGTTATGCCGCTGTGGAGGGCTGGATCCGCTGGCTCGAGAGGCTCAAGGTGCCGTACCTGATGGTCATCCCCAACGAACCCGACATGCTGAGTAAAGAGGCCGATGACACGCGCCGGAGTTACCGCCCGATCATCGAGCGTGCGGGTTACCGCCTGATTGCGCAGGAGCCCACCATCCGGGACAGCGACGTACGCAAGCTGTTCGGGGTTGCCGACTTCATGTTCCTCTTCGCACGTGAGGCGGGCCCGGCATGATCGAGATCGCCTGTTCGGCAGACGCACCTTATCTGCCGCATGTATCGGTGATGCTGCACTCGGTGCTGACGCGCACTCCAACGCGGCCCTTGCGCGTCTGGCTGACCCATGACACGGAACTCCCGGAGGAGGGGCGGCAGCGGCTGCAGGCCGTGGTCGAAGGGCAGGGCGCTACGATCGAGTATGTGACGGTGCCGCCCGCCCTGATGGCCGGGTTCTCCACAAAAAAATTCCATGCAGCGTGCTGGCATCGCATCCTGCTGCCTGACCTGTTGCCCCAGGTCGACAGAATCCTCTATCTTGATTGCGATATCATCGTGGCCGACGATCTGACCCCGTTGTGGGAGACGCCGCTGGCGGGCGCGCTCTTCGGCGCAGTGTGCAACCCGCTGTTTCCGCTGATGCGCAACTGGCCCAAGCAGGACCTTGGGCTTGATGACCCGCTGGATTACCTGAACTCGGGCGTTCTCCTGTTGGACCTCCGCGCCTTGCGTCGCGTCGGCCTTGGTGATCAGTTGCGTGATTATTCGCTTCGTCATCCGGACCGACTGCTGCCGGAGCAGGATGCGCTATCCGATCTCATGCGCGGACGCTGGTTGAAGCTGCACCCACGCTGGAACCTGCAAACCACTTTCTACGACCTGCCAGCCTGGCTGCTGCCGTTTCCGAGGCAAATCGTGCGTGAAGCGCTGGCGCGGCCTGCGGTCATCCATTACAACGGGCCGTTCAAGCCCTGGCAGTACCTGTGTAAGCATCCTCTGCGCGGGTTGTACTTCGATCATCTCCAGCAGACGCCCTGGCCGCGACAGCCACTGGAGCGGTCGAGTCTGCCTTATCGTCTGATCAAGCCGCTGCCAGTGACCCTTCAGTACCGCGTTTTTGAGTTGCGTAAACTGTGGCGGCGCCTGCGCAGCCTGTTCGGCCGGCTGGCCAGCGCGTTTCGTCCGGCATAGTCATGGCGTGGCATGCCGGATGATGGGCGCCTGGTCTCTCCGTGAATCCTTGCGCGCCTGGATCGCTGCGCGGCCAGCACTATGGCGCTGGTACCGGCAGATACGACGCCGTCTGCTCGGCGAAGCACCCTGGCCGCCAAGTCCGATCCGACAGGTGCTGCAGAGCCTGGCTGACGAGAAGGCTGCGATTCGCTTCGTGCAGATCGGATCGAACGATGCCAGCACAGGTGACCCGATCATCGAGTTTGTGCAGTCCTATGGCTGGCAGGGCGTCCTGGTCGAGCCAGTGCCATATGTATTCGAGCGCCTGCGCCGTCGGTTCGCTGCCAATCCCCGCCTGAAGCTCGAAAACCTCGCCATCGGTAGCCATACGGGGCAAAGGCCATTCTTCTGCCTGGAGCCACTCGAGCGGCCGCCCTCGCGTTACTACGACCAGCTCGGGTCATTTTCGCGCGCCCATATCGAGAAACATGAGCGCTATCTGCCGGGAGTCAGCGCGCATATCCGCGAAATCCAGGTATCCTGCACGACGCTCACGGAGCTGTTGAAGAAACACGATTTCCGACAACTCGATCTCCTGCAGGTGGATGCCGAAGGCGCGGATTTCGAAGTGCTGTCGAGTCTGGATTTCGACTACTGCACGCCTTTGCTGGTGCTGTTCGAATACGGCCACCTGATCAGGACAGAGCGCGAGCAGTGCGTCCTGTTCCTTCAGGCGCGCGGTTATCGCTTGCTATACGAGGGGCGGGATTGTCTGGCGATGCACCGCGAGGCAGGAAAGCACTGGCCACGGACCGCCCTGGCCTTCGAATCGCTATCACCGGATGTCTGACTCGCAGCCACACATGCCTGAGCCGCTCATCAGCGTGGTTCTGCCGACACATAACCGTGCGGCGCTCTTGCGGCGGTCGCTGGCCAGTGTCCTGGCACAGACCCATCGCAACCTCGAGCTGATCGTCGTAAACGACGCTTCTACGGATGAAACAATAGCCACGCTTGACGCCGTGCGCGATCCGCGCCTGCGTGTCATCACACGCAGGCAGAGTAGCGGTGCAGCGGCGGCACGCAATGCGGGAATCGCAGTTGCCTGCGGCCAGTACGTTGCCTTTCAGGACGATGACGATATCTGGCTGGCGCAGAAGCTGGAGAGACAGCTGTATGCGCTGCGAAGTCGCCCGGATGCCGAGTGGTGCATTGGCTGCCACATCCGGCTGGAGCCGCTTGCTGTCCGTTACATCGGTGGCGAGTGGTTCATCCGGCAGTTCGATTACCGTGAAGGTGCCGGTGTAAGACGCCCGGACTGGAGCCTGATCGCGACGCCTGGCTGGCTGCTGCAACGAGCGGCGCTGGAGGCGGTTGGAGGGTTCGACGAGCGCATCCGGTCGTACGACGACTGGGAACTCGGACTGCGGCTGTTCCGGCGCGCCGCGCCGGTGATCGTGGACGAACCTTTGTGGTGGCAGGACCGATGGTCCGGTAGCGGCCTTATCCGCCAGTCGAGGTCCCGTGCACAGGACCTGCGCATCATCATGGAACGGCACGGGCAGTTCTGGGCCACGCGACCGGACGTCCGCGCACGCCACTGGCGGATGAGCGGACGAATCCTCAGTCTGGAAGACCCGGCGCCTGCCGGTCGCGCGGAGCTGAAGCAGGCATTGCGTGAGCAGCCATTCAGCGTATCGTCATGGTTGGCGCTGGCTGCGTCCTATCTGGGGCGCGAATGGAATCGCCGGCTCACATCACTGTTCCGTGCCCTGCGAGGCGCATTGCCATGAGCGACTCCAGTCCCTGGCAACCCCTGGTTAGTGTCGTGCTGGCGACACGTAACCGCGCCCGCCTGCTGCCGCGTGCAGCGAACAGCGTGCTGCGACAGTCCTATGCTCACCTCGAGTTGATCATTGTGGATGATGGTTCGAGTGACGATACGGCCGAGGTTGTGGTGACATTGCACGACCCGCGTGTGCATTACCTTCACCAAGAAGAAAGCCATGGCGTCTCTGCGGCGCGTAATGCCGGTATTCGTGCAGCACGTGGCGAGCTGGTTGCGTTCCAGGACGATGACGACGAATGGCTTGAGAAAAAACTGGAGAAGCAGGTCGCCGCCCTGGCACGGGACGGCACAGGCTTGAACCTCTGCGGGCATCTGGCCTGCTATGCAGACAGGGTGGTCTACGTCGGTGGCCCCCGCTACTTTGCCAACATTCAGCCCAAGTCTGGTTACGGAAATCTGGCGCTGATCGCCACGCCGGGCTGGCTGGTTCGCCGTGAGCTGCTGTTTGCTGCCGGCCTGTTCGATGAGCGCATCCATACCCTCGAGGACTGGGAACTCGCGCTACGGCTGTCAGAGCACTGCAGCTTCAGCCACCTGGACGAGCCGCTTTACCGCAAGGATCGCCACGGTGACGAACGTCTGTCGAAGGACCATAAGCGCATAGCGGAGGCGCTGCAACTCATCATGGAGCGACATACGAACAAATGGGCGGATCGTCCGCCGATACAGGCCCGGCATCATGTCCTGCTCGGCAGGATGCGCTTGGCCATGGGCGATGCCGCTGCAGCACGCAGTTCGTTCTGGTGTGCTCTGCGTTGTACGCCACTCTCTATCAGAGCCTGGCTGCTGCTGTCCTTAGCTTGCCTGGGCCATGTGGGTGTGCAATTGCTGCAATGGCACAGCCAGCGCCGCACGGCCAGGAGCGGAGCATCATGACCGCACAGCCACTGGTAAGCGTGATCCTGCCGACACATAACCGCGCGACAATGCTTGGGCGCGCCATCCGCAGTGTGTTGGCACAGACTTATCGCAATCTGGAGCTGCTGGTCGTGGACGATAACTCCACGGATGACACCGAGAGTGTCGTACGCCGGATTCAAGATCCCAGACTGCGGTATATGCGCCTGTCAGAAAACCGTCGCGCGGCTGCGGCCCGAAACATCGGCATCCGCGAAGCGCGAGGGGATCTGATAGCGTTCCAGGATGATGACGATGTGTGGCTCATCGAGAAGCTGGCTCGGCAAGTGCCGGCGCTGATGGATGCCGGTCCGGAAGTCGGTCTCAATCTGTGCGGCAAGATCCGTCTTTTCCCCGACCGCGCCGAATATGTTGGGGGCAGCAAAGCATTCGCACGCCTGGATTTCGAGCGTGGCGGCCCATTGGATGGCTTCATGCTGATCTCGACACCCGGGTGGCTGGTACGGCGTGAGGCGTTGCTGCAGGCAGGTCTGTTCGACGAAGACATGCGAGCATGGGATGACTGGGAGCTTGCCTTGCGGCTGACGCGGATATGCCGCTTCAATCACATCGATTACCCCTTGTATCTGCAGAACCGGATCGAGGGCAGCAGCATGTGGAAGAATGAGCGTGCCTTCTCGAACGACCTTCAGATTATCCTGCACAAGAACCCTGGATTGTGGCAGCAGCATCGGCAAGTACTCTCCCGGAACTATTACTACATGGGGCGCAGCGAGCTGACGTATCACGATTCCAGCCGTGGGCGTCGCTGGCTGTGCCAGGCCCTGCGCTATCAGCCATGGAACTTTAAGGCGGCAGTAATGCTGCTAGTCTCGCTGGGAGGTGCGCCGGCGGCGCGCCGGTTACTGCAGCATGGACGATCCCTGAAAATGCGACTGGCTATGGTCATCGCGCCCTTGCGCCGGTTAGTGACTTGAGCACTGTAATGCACCCAATATCATCCGTACCTGGTCATGCAACCCCCAACCGTTAGTGTCATCCTGCCCACTTATAATCGCGCCTCGACGCTGAGACGCGCGATCACCAGCGTGCTCTCACAGGACACTACAGCTCCACTGGAGCTCATCGTGGTGGACGACAACTCCACTGACGGAACTGCGGATGTCGTGGCAGCGATCCAGGATGAACGCCTGCACTATATCCGCCGGACGACGAATGGCGGTGCATCGGCGGCACGCAACGCAGGGATCATGGCCGCGCGTGGCCGCTATATCGCTTTTATTGATAGTGACGATGAATGGTTGCCATTCAAGCTCGAGAAACAGCTGGCGGCTCTTGATGCCGCCGGTACGGACATCGGGATGGTCGTGTGCGGCTTAATTCGCTGGGACAAGCGCCAGGCTGTTTATCTGCCGCCGCCAGACCGCCGGCGGCAGCGCGAGCGCAATCTCAAGCGGGAGATTATCCGGCAGAATTTTGCGCTAACCTCATGTTGGCTGGTACGTCGCGAGTTTTTCGATCGCGTGGGGCCTTTCGATGAGCAACTCAAATGCCTGGTTGACTGGGAATGGCTGCTGCGGTTTTGCTTGCGTTACGATCTTTGTCTGATTGAAGAACCCCTGTTGATGGTGTATGCCAGCCCTGACAGCATCTCGAGCAGGGAACTGGATTACATCGAGTCTCTTGAGAAGATGCTGTATAAGCATGCCAGTGCGCTTGTACATGACCGCCGCAGCTTGTCGAACCTGCACTATGTGCTCGGTAAGAAGTACTGCCTCTATCGCAGCATGCGCGAGGGCCGCCTGCATTTGCTGCAGGCAATACGACTTTATCCGCTGGATTTGCGGGTGATCGCTGCCTTGCTGCTCTCGTTGCTTGGCATGCGGCTATTTACCCTGGTCTGGCGCTCGGTCAGGCATTCGAAGGGGTTTGTTGCATGAAACTCGCCGGCATTCATTTGACGGCTCTCTTCAGCATATGCCCATGCCGGTAGATGCGGGAGGAGACAACTGAATGATCCCTGTGGCTGCCGATTTGCGTCCGGTGCTCGTAGTGGGTGTGTTCGACTTATTCCACCGTGGCCACGTGGAGTTGCTGCGGCGCGCCCGTGAATTGGGCAGTTGCCTGCACGTTGTTGTCAACGGCGACCACCTGACTTCGGCGTACAAGCGTAGGCCGGTCATGACGGAGGATGATCGTCTGGCCATCGTATCGGCCTGCCGCTATGTCGATCGGGCAGAAGTAAGTAACGACTACGATATCAAGCCTTATGTGGAGCGACACGGGATTCGCGTCATTGTTCATGGTGATGACTGGGAAAGAGCCAGCTATCTGCACCAGATCCGAGTAACTGAAGATTATCTGAGAGCGCGCGACATGGAGCTGGTATTTCTTCCGTACTATCGGGGCGAGAGCACCTCCGACCTTCGGCGACGGATACGGGAAGAGAGGCCATGAACAGCCCGGCTGACGACAAGCGTCGTCTGCTGCATGTGCCGGCCCGATTCGATATTTATTCGAGCCTGGATGAAACTTGCGTAGCCTTGAGCAAGGCGATCGAACGTCACTGTGCAAGGGATCCCCGCGCTGTTCTCTTCTCAGGTGACAGTCATACGGCAGATGCTGCACGCATCGTCGCTTCCGAGCTCAGTAAGACAGGGCTGAACTGCTATCAGCATCGCGTGAGCGATAGCACGCTGGCTGAAGTGCGCGAAGCTGTCAGTTCCCTGCGGGGTAACGCGGACATTCTGGTTGCGGTCGGTGGTGGATCGGTCATCGATGTGGCAAAGCTGGCCGCTCATGAGTTGGGACAACCGCTGATCATCATTCCCACTGCCTTGTCGAGTGACTGCATCGGCTCGCCGGTTGCCGTCATCAAGGATGATAATGGACACAGGCAAAGTTTACCGTCGGTCATACCCAATCAAGTTCTGGTGGATACCAGTATTACCCTTACAGCGCCGCAGGAAATGGCGCTGGCGGGCGTATGCGATGTTTTGTCGAATGCCTCCGCTGTTCTGGACGCCGGCGAGGCGCAACAACAGGTCGGGTATGTGCCCGATAATTTTTCCATCACGCTGTCTGAAAGTGCATACCGACTCGTACTGCCGGTTAACTGGGATTATTTCAACACTGCCGCAGGCCATCGTGTTCTGTGCAAGTCACTCATCCTTTCCGGACTTGCCATGGGGTTCTCGGGAGACTCGGTACCGTGCAGCGGGGCAGAGCATGCCATCAGCCATGCCTTGGACCGCTTGAATCCACGAAGGCGGCTACATGGATTACAGGTTGGCATGACGACACGCTACTGCCATCATTTGCGTCGACTGCTGAACAAAAAGGAATTGCCTTCGGCTGTGGTACAGGCATTGGACAGTCTGGACCTGTTGACACCCGAAGCCATGGGCATAACCCAAGATGTCTTTCTGCGGGCAGTCCGGTTGGGCACTGCCATACGTCCGGGGCGCTACACTGTGCTCAACCAGCTTCCTGAAGAACCCGCGCTACTCGAGGAAGCCTACCGCCTCGCCTTCACTTAAACTCCTGCAGACATTAACGTTCATTGGCCAGCCAGGCAGCCGGCATACACGGTCTCAATCTGCTGGAGGCAGTGCTCGGGCCGATACTCACTGCAGGACCAGAAGCGATGGTATGCCTCCTGGCCAAGCCGGATCGTATAGTCCTTGTCGGATTGCATTCGGCGCATGATTTCCGCCAGCTTTGCAGCATCTCCAGCCTCAACCCAAGCTCCGGTACGCTCTGGTTCGACATACCGCGCACCTGCTGAATGACTCGATACAATCGCGGGCACCCCAAGGGCAGCTGCCTCCAAGATCGTCAGTTGCTGGGTCTCGTATGCCAGCGTCGGCGCGGCCAGTGCCAATGCTCTACGCATGGCGTGATGAAGCTTGTCGCTGGGTAGCCAGCCGGACAGGCTGGCCTGCGGGTAGTGTGCACGTATCCAACTTGCCAACTCTCCGTCGCCAAGCAGGACCGGGGCGATGCCAGCAATGCGGCAGGCTTCCAGATAAGTCATTACACCTTTCTCGCGTGCCAGTCGACCGACGAAAACGATTGATTGTCTCTGGTCGGCAGACAGTGGAGGGTGCTGTTCTACTGCGATCGCGCTGGGTACAACATGAATCTGGCTGCCTTCCGGCAAATAAGGTTCGATCAACTCACGGCTGAAATCGGATACGCATATGAAATGGCGCATCCGGCGGGGCATGCCGCCAGCGTACTGCTGAACAAATTGCCGCAGAGTACGCCACAACTTGTGTGAGTAGTGTCGTGCGTCACAGTGACAGCTGATACAGGCCAGGCTGAGGGGCTTGAGCGGACATGCGCGGGACTGCTGATAGTTGAAAAATCCACCGTTGGGACACGCGACGAAGTAGTCGTGCAGTGTGCATACAGAAGCCAAGCCGCTGTCTGCGATCGCAGCGACTGTGCTGGCAGATAGCGCTTTGGTCCAGCTATGCAGATGAACGACGGTGTGCCTGGGCTGCTGGCGCAGTAGTTCAGTGAGTTGCTGGGCCGCCTTGCGATTCCATAATCCCTGTATCCCGGCTGCGGCTCTTGATGAAGCACCGAGCAGATCCGTCTGGTTGCAGCTGAAGTAGTGGACGCCGTCCTTGGCTTGTGGCGCATGTGCAGGCACGGCTGAGAACAGGATAACCTCGTGCCCGCGAGCGGCTAGTCCCCGGGCCTGAGCCAGGGCAACCGATGAAGCGCCGCCCACTGGCAGTGCATAGTCGTTGACGACGACGACTCGCAGCCTATCCGGCATCACATGACCTTTTGGTGCTGCTCCAGCGCTGCAGCATATAACGCGAGAGTTTCACGGTGCATGCGTTCGACGGTGAAGTGCTCCAGGTAGCGTCGATATCCGTTGTCGCCGAACTTTGCCAGTTCTGCGCGATCGGTGTGTAGCAGGATATCGGTCAGGCTTTGAGGATCGTTCAGGTGGAAAATCCTGCCGGCGACGCCGTCTTGTACAATTTCGGGTAGCGCGCCGCGATCGCTGGCAATCACGGCCAGCCGGTTACGCATGGCTTCTAGCACCACCAGTCCAAATCCTTCCCAACGCGAGGGCACGAGTAGCGCATCGAATCTGCAGTAATAGGCATCCACGTGCTCGGCATTGATCCATCCGAGATAATGCACATTGGGCAGCGGCTGATGGCTTGTTTTGTCCTTGTCCAATATCCTGGCGCCTGCGACATACAGCGAGAAACGATCGGTAGGCAGGTGGCGAAAGGCATCCAGAAGTATATCGAGCCCTTTCTGCCGGTCATGCCGTCCAATAAAGAAAAGATTGAGTTTTGCGGGATCCAAAACGAGATCAATGGGCTGTGTCGTTTCTTTGCGTGGCGATATGCCGTAGCGAATAACCCGGCAATGTCCGGAAGGAAGCCCAGCACGCAATGCTGCCGCACGCTCGTAATTCGATATGCTGCAAATCCCGTCGCAGGCATATGCGAGCCAACGCTCAACAATAGCGACTAGACGGTTCACCCAGCCTTTGGATTCGCGCAGGAACGCCCAGCCATGCGCGCAATAAACGATCGCGGGGCGTTGACGTTTCAGCATGCCCCAGATGCGGACGATTGCACCAGCCAAGGTGCTATGGGCATGCACAATTTCTGGCCGCATGGCGGCGTTGGCGGCATGCAACGCCAGCAATAAACGGAACAGTGATGTCAGATTTCTACCATTACGACGATAAGGGATAAGTTTGCAGCGGATGTCTTTGGCGAGAAAGCGCAGATGCGATTCCGGCGCAAGCAGATACACATTGGCTTCACCCCAGGTCTGAGTCTGAAGTCTCAGCGTTTCATTTAGATATGTCGCGATGCCCCCAGGGAGGGACTCGGCAACATGCAGGACGCGCATGATTCCTTTCAGCCAGAGCGCCCGAGGCCCAGAGCAGATTGGTACGAGGACTGCTCAGTAGCGCGCTTGCCCGTAGGCCTCCGCCAGTTCACGAGCAGCAGCAGGACCAACATGGGACATGAAAGATAGGCGATGCCGCTGAGCAGGTCCCCCCGCAACAGATAGATTTGATAGCCCGCCCAGAAGCCCACAATCCAGAGGGGGGCACTCAACACGTCCGGGTGCTTGACATGCTGCTCGAAGGCGCGGTCGAGATAGCCGGTGAAAAGGCCGTACAGGAAGAAAATGCAGACTACGCCCATCAAGCTGAATGCCAGATAAGCTTCCATCCACAAGGGTGCCGCTACATTGGTGAAACGCAGACCGAAATGCCGCGCTACATGGTGACCGCTCCCAACATGTTTGGTTGGGTACCAGCGTCGCGGATACCAGAAAAAGATCGAGTCGAACACGTTTTTTCCGTACATTATGCCCTTTTGCCGAACGTAGACCACCGAATTCAGCAACTGCTGGTAGGCATCATAATCGCCACGATATAACGCATCGCGCGAGTTCGACCACTCGTGGGACAGGTTGTCCAGGAAATTGTCGGTAGCACCGGCCTTGCGGAATGCATCTAGCGCCGGGAAAGCGAGTATGAGGCCAGTGCTGAGCAAGCCGATATATAGCGCAGGCTTGATGCGCGTCCAGCGCAGCAGGATGAAGAGATAGGTCAGCACGATAGCCCCCAGCCAGAAGCGCTGCAAGGCTGGTGGGTAATTGGCGATGAGATTCACGGGGAGCAGCAGCACCAGTGCCAGCATCAGCCACCGTCGGTATGCCAGACTGACCCTGCGCCAGTGGCGGATGAGGATATACGCCAGTGCCATCAGGGCAATAATCGGTGGGCCGCGTAACAGTGACTGCAGCAGTAAAGCTTGGGATTTTTCGTAACGGGTGAAAAGGAAACGATTGATGTCGCCTCGGCTGCCCATCAGGACATCGGGTCCGCCCAGCACGATGATCAGAACCGTACTGGTCGCGATGGCAACGAACGACAGGATGAGCGTCGTCCGGATCGAAAATTCGAGAGGCCGTGTGTTTGCACGCGCGCGGCTCAGGTATGGCAGCAGGAAGCGGCCGAGTTCGTAGAACAGCACCCCGCACCACAGAATCAGCGTACCAGTCAGGGCAGCGTCCGCGTCATGGACATAAGGGCGTGGGAAGCGGTTGGCCAGTGTCTGTAGCAGCGGTGCCAGCGCGCACCAGATGAACACGAACAGCCAGAATGTGATGCTGACAGGGTGTGGAAGGCCGCGAAAGGCAATCCAGGTCAGCCGCAGAGAGCTGTAGATCAAGAGTCCGGCGAGGAGGTAGGCCGGCGCGGAAAAATGAGGGTATTCGATCCTGGCAAGCTGCGGAAGAACAAGGATGGCAATCAGCAGCAAGGTTCCACCCGCCGCGAGTAGTGAGCGGTTCAAGCGGCCCTCGTGGCTTTGATGCGCAAGCCGGCTTGGACAACGGCCACCAGCAGGTATAGCAGCCCACACAAAGCAATGTAGGCGAGCAGGAGCGGCCGCAGCGGGAGCAGCAGGCAGATACTGAGCAGGAATAGGGGCGTGTCGGTTAGCTCCTTGACCATTTGCTTGGCCTGGGCACGCCATTGTCGTAGTCCATGCGGACGGTACTCGCCGGATTTGAGTACGGAGACGGTGTGCAGCCCGACACTCAGCCCGATGCCCAGCAGGAACAGCGCGATCACGGCCGGTATATCAAGTTCTGCCTGTCTGGCCACATTGGTAGCCAGTGCCAGGAGGATGCCGATGTTACGGATATGGTCGGCAGTGACGTCCAGCCACGCGCCGTAGGCACTGCAGCGCTGCGTACCACGTGCAAGCTGCCCGTCTGCGCAGTCCAGCCCGAAACCGATCTGATACAGCGCCAAGGCAAACAGCAAAAATCCGTCGTAGCCCGAGGACCAGGCCAAACAGGCATTGGCTGCCAGCATGGTCAGCAGACCGGCAAGGGTGACCTGATTGGGGCTCAAGCCTGCGCGCAGGGCCAGATAGGCGAGCGCGGCGCCTAGCCGATGACTGAAGACGCGCGCGCAGAAATACTGCCCAGGCGGGGCGAATTTCTGGGACCAGAAATCGTAGAAGGTGAGCAAAAGACGTTCTCTCCGCGTGAGCCGGATTGTGTCTCCGGCTGTGCGCTTCCTCTGATGCTGCGACCGGTGCCGGCAGCAGCCGTAAAAACGCTAATATACCCTTCCCTGAGCGTCAGGGTACAAGTCAGGTTGAGGGCGAAGATAGTGACGAGAAAGCGCGCGTTGATCACCGGCATTACGGGACAGGACGGGGCTTACCTGGCTGAGTTCCTGCTGGGCAAAGGATACACCGTCCACGGCATCAAGCGCCGCAGCTCGTCCTTCAACACCGAGCGCATCGATCATCTGTACCAGGATCCGCACGCGCCGGGCCGGCGGATGATCCTGCACTACGGCGACATGACCGACGCCACCAACCTGATCCGCGTGGTGCAGGAAGTGCAGCCGGACGAGATCTACAACCTGGCTGCACAGAGCCATGTCGCGGTGTCCTTTGAGACGCCCGAGTACACCGCGAATGCCGACGCCCTGGGTACGCTGCGGCTGCTGGAGGCGATCCGTATCCTGGACATGGGCAAGCGCACGCGTTTCTACCAGGCCTCTACCTCCGAGCTGTATGGCCTCGTGCAGGAGACTCCGCAGCGCGAAACCACGCCGTTTTATCCGCGCTCGCCGTATGCCGCGGCCAAGCTCTATGCCTATTGGATCACGGTCAACTATCGCGAGGCCTACGGTTTCTTCGCCTGTAACGGTATCCTGTTCAATCACGAGTCGCCGATCCGCGGTGAAACCTTCGTCACGCGCAAGATCACGCGTGGCCTGGCGCGGATCAAGACCGGGATCGAAGAGCGCCTGTATCTGGGCAACCTGGATGCGCGCCGGGACTGGGGCCATGCCCGCGATTTCGTCGAGGCGCAATGGCTGATCCTGCAGCAGGATCGCCCCGAGGACTACGTCATCGCCACCGGCACGCAGCACTCGGTGCGGGAGTTCGTGATGGCGGCGGCCGCGGAGCTGGGCATGTACATCGAATGGCGCGGTCACGGTTTGGAGGAGGTTGGCGTGGATACTGGGACCGGCAAAACGATCGTGGCAGTCGATAAGCGCTACTTCCGCCCGACCGAGGTTGACACGCTGCTGGGCGATGCCAGCAAGGCGCGCAAACAGCTGGGCTGGTCGCCGAAGGTCGGCTTTACCGAGCTGGTCCGCGAGATGGTGCAGGAGGACCTGCAGATCGCTGAACGCGACAAGCTGGTGAAGGACCAGGGCTATCGCACCTTCCGGCACCATGAATAAAACCGACCGGATATACGTGGCCGGCCACCGCGGCCTGGTCGGGGCGGCGATTCTCCGGCAGCTGGCGGCGCAAGGGTACATCGACCTTGTGCTGCGCGAGCGTCAAGAACTGGATCTGACCAGCCAGGCGGCCGTAGACGAATTCTTCCGCCAGACGCGACCGGCTTATGTGTTCCTGGCCGCTGCAAAGGTCGGGGGCATCGCGGCCAACAGCCGTTATCCTGCGGACTTCATCCGTGACAACCTGCAGATCCAGACCAACGTCATCGACGCGGCCTGGCGCCATGGTGCGCGCAAGCTGGTGTTCCTGGGCTCGTCCTGCATTTACCCGCGCGAGGCCCCACAGCCGATGCGCGAGGACGCGCTGCTGAGTGGCCCGCTGGAGCCGACCAATGAGTGGTACGCCGTGGCCAAGATCGCCGGCATCAAGATGTGCCAGGCCTATCGCCGTCAGTACGGATTCAACGCGATCTGCCTCATGCCGACCAACCTGTACGGACCCGGCGACAACTTCGATCTGCAGAACTCGCATGTGCTGCCCGCCCTGATCCGCAAGTTTCATGAAGCCAGACTGCAGGGGCAGGCGAGCGTGACCGTCTGGGGCAGTGGCCAGCCGCGGCGTGAATTCCTGCACGTGGACGACCTGGCCGATGCCGCCCTGTTTCTTGCCCGGCATTACGACGATGAGGCGATCATCAACGTCGGTACGGGCGAGGACCTGACCATCACCGAGCTGGCGCAGCAGGTCGCGAGAGTGGTCGGTTTCACGGGCGACATCGTTTATGACCGCAGCAGGCCGGACGGGACGCCGCGCAAGCTGCTCGACGTCAGGCGCCTGCATGCATTGGGCTGGCGTCACCGCATCCCGCTCGAGGCGGGAATCCGGCAAACCTACGACTGGTATCGGGAGCATGCCAAGGATGGCAGTGTGCGGCTGGCATCGGGATGAGACCGCGGCGTCAAGCCGACATCCTGGCACTGTCGCTCTGGCTGCTGCCGGTGATGGACATGCTCATCGTGATCTGGGCTGCGATCGTGTCCAGTTTGGCGATGGACCAGCTGCGTGATCCGGACCTGTGGCCGTGGTCAACGCACTACCGCGCCGGCGTGCTATTTGGCGCCATCCTGACTCCGCTGGTTTTTCACCGGTTCGGCCTGTACCGCTCGCATCGCGGCGAGAGCCTGGCCGTGGAACTGATCCAGGTGACCGGCGCCTGGCTCGTGGTGCTCGGTATCCTCGCGGTCATGGCCATTGCCACCAAAACCAGCGTGATTTATTCCCGCCTGTGGATGGGCGGATGGCTGCTGGTCGGCTGTGTCCTGTTCTGGATTTTCCGCATTGCTCTGCGGCTGACGGTTGCGCAGCTGCGTGCCCGAGGCTGGGACACGCGCGACATCGTCATGATCGGTTCAGGGGTGGAAGCGGCGCGTGTGGTGCGCCGGCTCAAGGGCCTGCGCGGTGCAGGCTATCGCATCGTGGGCTATTTCTCCGTTCCGGGCACGCCGGATCCGCTGTTTGCCAGTTTCCGCTGTCTGGGTGACATCGAGCACATCGTGCCGGTTCTGGAGCGGTTGCCGCATGCGCCGGACCAGGCCTGGATTGCGCTACCGGCAGAGCGTCCCGATCTGGTTAGGCTTGCGGCCACGCAGCTCGGCCAGACGACCCTCGACTGCCGCCTGGTCCCGGACACGCGCGAGTTCAACATCCTGAATTATGCCGTCAGCCAGGTGGCGGGCCTGCCCGTCATCAACCTGAGCTACAGCCCGATGACCGGTATCAACCGGATCATCAAGGCGATCGAGGACCGTGTGCTGGCGCTGCTGATCCTGAGCCTGGTGGCGCCGCTCATGCTACTGATCGCGCTGGCTATCAAGCTGGATTCACCGGGACCGGTGCTGTTCCGGCAGAAACGCCATGGCTGGAACGGTGAAGAGATCACCGTGCTCAAGTTCCGCACCATGGTGATGCACCGCGAAAAGGACGGCCATGTGACCCAGGCCAAGCGTGGCGATCCACGCGTTACCCGCTTGGGCCATTTGCTGCGGCGCACAAGTCTGGACGAGCTGCCGCAATTCTTCAATGTTCTGGCAGGTACCATGTCAGTGGTCGGGCCGCGTCCGCATGCGGTCGAGCACAATGAAATGTACAAGAAGCTGGTCAGCGGCTATGTGCTGCGCCACAAGGTCAAGCCCGGCATTACCGGCTGGGCCCAGGTCAATGGCTACCGGGGCGAAACGGAATCCCTGGAGATGATGAGAAGGCGCATCGAATACGATCTTTACTACATCGAACACTGGTCAATATGGCTCGATTTGACTATAGTGGCCCTGACTTGTATCCGGGGCTTCGTGTCCAGCCGTGCATATTAGATTGGCCGGGACCTCGGATGAGAGGGAGAAGCGGAGCGCGTTATTGGCTTAAGGACCTGTGCATGAAACAGCCAGGCAGGACAGGTGGCACACCAAGACTCGCAACATTCGCGTGCTGCGCCTTGTTTGCCGCAATTGCCGGAGCAGCCATCGCCGAAGACCAGGAAGGCGCGCTGGGCATGAAGGTGGGTGCTGGCAGCCGCCTCTTGCTGTCGCTTGGCGTAGGCACGCGTTACGCCAGTAACTACTACTACCAGGAGAGCGACGAGGAATCCGCCGTGGGACTCGTTGTGAGGCCTTCTGCGCTGTTGCTGACGGATCGCGGAGCGTTGCGTTATCAGTTCTCTGCCACCGCAGAGGCTGGTGCGTTCAACCTCGAAGGTGACGCGGATGATTATCTTGATGGCGGCCTCGGCGCCAAGTTCGACTGGAAGCCGCTGACACGCCATTACTTCAGCGGCGGCGCCAGCTGGATCAGCGATCACGACCCGTTTGGCACGCGCCGCACCGAGGCGGCTGGGCTGCTGGATCGCAAGCTGGATCGCTGGGAGCAGACGGCCGGCAATTTCCTCTACCGTTTCGGCGCGCCGGAAGCGAAGATGAATCTGGAGGGCGAGTTATCCGCGTACGACCGTGAGTACACCACCAACCGCGATTCGACTCAGTTCCTGGATTTTGACTCTGTTGCTCTTCGTGGCACCGCGTACTACAAGATCAGCTCCAAGACCAGTCTGCTGGCAGAGGTGATCGGCGCCGACATCGATTACGACAAGATCGCAGTGGGTTCGGCCTCACGCTCTGGCGAAATGACGCGTTACCGGGTGGGTGCGCGCTGGCTGGCTACGGGCAAGACCACGGGTGACGTACGACTCGGCCGCGTGGAGCGTGACTTCGATTCTCCGGTGCAGGACAGCTACGATGAGTTCGACTGGCAAGTCGTAGTCAGTTGGGAACCAAGAACACGGGATCGGCTCAGTCTGACGACAGGCCGCGAGCCTGAGGAGAGCTATCTGAATGCAGCCAGCCTGATCGATCATCGCTACTACCGCCTACGCTGGGAGCATGACTGGACAACCATGCTCAAATCCCGGCTGACTTATTCATTCGGTGACCTCGACTATCGCGGCATTACCCGCCATGACGAGGTGCAGGAATGGTCACTGGATCTCGAGTACAAACCTGCACGGCGCTGGGCTCTGTTCGGTGAGATTGCATTGCAGGAGCGGGACTCCAATGTGGCGCTCCGTGACTATGACAATACGGTTATTTCTGCAGGTATTCGTCTAACCTATTAGCCATCAGTTGTCACGGGTTTAATCAGTGCTGCACCATCTCGTGAGAGTCTTTGTCTCGCTATGTTTGATGATCGTAGCGAGCGCAATGCATATCGCCCCCGCCGCTCCGCCGGGGACCGCACCGGTGGCAGCAAACGCAGTTTCCAGCGAGGAGCGTGATTACCGCCTCGGGGTCGGCGATGTCATCCGTATCGACGTGCACAACGAGCCGGACCTGACGTTGGAGGTGCAGCTGCCTACTACCGGGACTTTCGACTATCCCTTCCTGGGTACGATACGGGCAGTCGGATTGACGGTGGCGCAATTACAGAACCGTCTCACGGAGGGGCTCTCTGGGGACTACCTGATCAACCCCGCAGTGAATGTCCGCGTGACGCAGTACCGGCCCTTCTATGTACGCGGCCAAGTGCGTAATTCCGGCGGGTTCCCCTACATCCTGGGACTGACCGTGGAAAAGGCCATCACCGTGGCCGGCGGCTTCACCGATCGCGCCTCTCTGAAGAACATCTACTTGATCAAGGAAAACGCCACGCAGGAAAGCAGGGTCAAGGTAGGCCTTGATTCGCCTGTAGCGCCCGGCGACACCATCATCGTTGAAGAGAGCCTGTTCTAGGCATCGGAGTCGTGACATCCATGGATAAGCAGACGATGGCCCCGATGCCTACTCCACAGGAGGAGCCACTGATCGATTTGCGCGAGCTATTGCGCATTCTGAATCATTACAAGTGGGGTATTGCCAGCATTACCTTTGTTGCCGCACTGATTTCTGTGATGGCGGTGTATTCGATTACCCCTACCTACCAAGCGACGGTAACGATCCTGATCGAAGCCAAGGGCAACGTGCCTGTGGCTCAGGTACAAGATGTCTATGACCCCGGTTATGGGCGGATGGAGTATTACGGCACGCAGTTCACGATCATCAAATCGCGCGAATTGGCACGACGAGTCGTCGAAAGACTCGATCTGACTAAACAACCAGAGTTTGCCATGCCGGAGCCTGGTATGGTCGAAAAGCTGGACTGGCGCAAGTTTCTTCCCTTTCTTCCACAGACCCAAGACTTGGCGGAACAATCCGAGAGCGAGCGCGCCGCGGCGCACAAGGAATGGGTGATAGCAGAGTTCGGTCGTCGTCTTACCGTCGAGCCCATCTACAGCTCGCAGCTGATGAAGGTCAGCTTCGAATCCGAAGATCCAGAGCTGGCTGCGTTGGTAGCGAATACCTTGGCTGAGCTGTTCATCGAGAGTTCCCTCGAAGCACGACTGGCAGCGGCACAAAAAGCCAGTAGCTGGCTGACTCAGAAGCTGGAAGGTCTGCGCGAAGACCTGCAGAAGGCGGAGCAGGCACTGCAAGCGTTTCGTGAACAGGAACAGCTCGTGAACGTCGGTGGTGAGCGCGGTTTGGTCGAGGAAGAGCTCACCGACAACGCGCGCCGGCTGCGCGAGGCGCGCAAGAAGACTGCAGAACTGGCCAGCGCTTACTGGAAAATCCAGCAGGCTGGGGATGATCCTGGCAAGCTCGAAGACGTCAGTACGCTGCTGCAAGATGACGTAGTTAGACGCGCAAAAGAAAGCGTGCTACAGGCCTCCGAGACGGTGAAGCAGTTGGAGTCCCGTTATGGGCCGAAGCATCCACAGATGATCGCTGCGCGCGCACGACTGGATGCCGCCACCTCGGCGTATCGCACACAGCTGATCACAGCGGCCAAAGGGGTCAAGGCCGAGTACGAGATCGCACGTGAAAGTGAGCGTCTGCTTACCCAATTTGAGACAGGTGCACGTGGCACGATCCGCGGGCTGGACCGCAAGCAGTACCAGTTGCGCGCGCTGGAACGTGACGTTGAAACCAATCGCCAGCTCTATGACATGTTCCTGGCGCGGTTCAAGGAAACGGATCTGACTGGACAGTACGAGGTGCTCAACGCGCGCGTGGTCGATCCGGCGGTCCCACCACAGCGCCCCTTCAAACCCAAGAAACGCAAGATTGTGTTCCTGTCGACGCTGGCCGGCTTGTTGCTGGGTCTGCTGCTGGCGGGCCTGAGTGCCTTGCTCAGCGACATGGTGCGCTCGGGCGAAGAGCTGGAATCCCTGACCGGAACCCCCGTGCTGGGCGTACTGCCGCTGCTCGGTGCCGGTGCGCGCAAGGATCTGCCGAATCAGATGCTGCACGCACCCCGCAGCGGGTTTGCGGAAGGCATACGCAGCATCCGAACCGGCGTGCTGTTATCGGACCTTGACGTCAAGAAAAAACGCCTGGTGGTGACGTCGTCGGCACCTGAAGAAGGCAAGACCACAATTGCCATCAATCTGGCAGTCGCGCTGGGTCAGATCGAGAAGGTTCTACTGCTGGAGGGCGATCTGCGCAGGCCGTCGATCGCGGCAAAATGCGGTATCAAGGACAAATCGCCGGGCATGATCGAATGGCTGTCCAATGCCAAGCCGCTGGAAGAGTGCATCTACCGCCATGCCGAGGCCAACATCGATATCCTGCCGGTCGGCAAGGTCCCGCCCAATCCTGCCGAAATTCTGGCCTCGGGGCGTTTTCACAAGCTGGTCGAGCTTCTGATGGACCGCTATGACCGGATCATCATCGATTCGGCGCCCTGTCACGCGGTCAGCGATACCGTACTGCTGGCCCAGAACAGTGACGGCATGATCTTCGTGGTGCAAGCGGATGTCACCGGCAAGCGCCTGATCCGCAGTGCGATCAAGCATCTGCGACATGCACGTGTACCCATCGTCGGGTCGGTTGTGAACCAGATCGATCTCAAGCGGCATGGTCACTACTACGCCAGCTACTACTACAACTACGGCTACTACGCCTGAGCGGTTGCGTGAGCAGGCGGTCGCCTATGATCCCTGTTACTCGCTCCCGTTCCCTCTCCGGCTTGGGGTTCGCCGGTCTGCTCCTGATGGCCTCACTGGCAATGGTGGCTCTTGACGGCCGCTGGCTGCTGGCTGAGGGTTACATCCGCTACGCGATAGAGTACCTGCGCAACGGAAGCCATGGACAGGATGGCCTCGTGGCGGCGGAGTGGGCCGTT
>DATLYR010000167.1 GCA_035574475.1 Nevskiales bacterium
CGTTACGGTGTGAGTGTGGTCAACCCGGTCGGCGAGCCCTTCAACCCTGACTTCCACGAGGCCATGAGCGCGGTGGAAAGCGCCGAGCACGCCCCCAACACGATCCTCCAGGTGCTGCAGAAGGGCTACCGCCTGCAGGACCGGCTGCTGCGCCCGGCGCTGGTGGTGGTGGCCAAGGCCCCGCCCGGGGCTTGAAAGCGGGCACCAGCACCCCCATTAAGGCTGGGAATCCGAAACCCATTGATTTTTGAGGCAAACACTCATGGCTAAAGTCATCGGCATCGATCTGGGCACGACCAACTCCTGTGTCGCGGTCATGGAGGGCGGCCAGCCCAAGGTCATCGAGAACAGCGAGGGCGAGCGCACCACGCCCAGCATCGTGGCCTACACCGACGACGGCCAGACCATCGTCGGCCGGCCGGCCAAGCGCCAGGCGGTGACCAATCCGCACAATACCCTGTTTGCCATCAAGCGCCTGATCGGGCGCCGCTTCGAAGACCCGATGGTCAAGAAGGACATCGAAATGGTGCCTTACAAGATCGTCAAGGCCGACAACGGCGATGCCTGGGTCGAGGTCAAGGGCAAGAAGCTGTCGCCGCAGGAGGTCTCGGCGCAGGTCTTGATGAAGATGAAGAAAACCGCCGAAGACTACCTGGGCGAGAAGGTGACCGAGGCGGTCATCACCGTGCCGGCCTATTTCAACGACTCGCAGCGCCAGGCCACCAAGGACGCCGGCCGCATCGCCGGGCTCGAGGTCAAGCGCATCATCAACGAGCCAACCGCGGCGGCGCTGGCCTTCGGCCTGGACAAGGTCAAGGGCGACAAGAAGATCGCCGTGTACGACCTGGGTGGCGGCACCTTCGACATCTCGATCATCGAGATCGCCGAAGTGGACGGCGACCAGCAGTTCGAGGTGCTGTCCACCAACGGCGACACCTTCCTGGGCGGTGAGGACTTCGACATGCGCCTCATCGACTACATCGCCACCGAGTTCAAGAAGGAGCAGGGCGTGGATCTCAAGCAGGACCCGCTCGCGCTGCAGCGCCTGAAGGAGGCGGCCGAGAAGGCCAAGATCGAGTTGTCTTCGACCCAGCAAACGGACGTCAACCTGCCGTACATCACGGCCGACCAGTCGGGTCCGAAGCACCTCAACATGAAAATCACCCGCGCCAAGCTCGAAGCGCTGGTGGCCGACCTGATCGAAAAGACCATCGCGCCCTGCCAGATCGCACTCAAGGACGCTGGTTTGAAGGCCAGCGACATCCAGGAGGTGATCCTGGTCGGCGGCCAGACGCGCATGCCCAAGGTGCAGGAGCGGGTCAAGGAGTTCTTCGGCCGCGAGCCGCGCAAGGACGTGAACCCGGACGAGGCCGTGGCGGTGGGTGCCGCGATCCAGGCCTCGGTGTTGACCGGCGAGCGCAAGGACGTGCTGTTGCTGGACGTGACCCCGCTGTCGCTCGGCATCGAGACCCTCGGCGGCAAGATGACCAAGCTGATCGAGAAGAACACCACGATCCCGACGCGCAAGACCGAGACCTTCACCACCGCGGACGACAACCAGCAGGCCGTGACCGTGCATGTGCTGCAGGGCGAACGCGAGATCGCCTCCGCCAACAAGTCGCTGGGCAAGTTTGACCTGACCGGCATCCCGCCGGCGCCGCGCGGCGTGCCACAGATCGAGGTGACCTTCGACATCGACGCCAACGGCATTCTGCACGTGTCGGCCAAGGACAAGGCCACGGGCAAGGAGCAGACCATCCAGATCAAGGCCAGCTCGGGTCTGTCCGAGGCCGAGATCCAGCAGATGATCAAAGACGCCGAGGCGCACGCCGAGGAAGACCGCAAGTTCAACGAGCTGATCACCGCGCGCAACCAGGCCGATGCGCTGGCGCACGGCGTGGAGAAGAGCCTCAAGGAAATGGGCGACAAGGTCGAGCCCGACGAGAAGAAGGCCATCGAAGAGGCGCTGGCCGAGCTGCGTGAGGCGCTCAAGGGCGACGACAAGGCCACGATCGAGGCCAAGAGTGAGAAACTGGCGCAAGCCTCGGCCAAGATGGCGGAACGTGCGTACGCGGCCGCCTCGGCCAAGGCCGGCGAGTCGGCGAGCGCGGCGGCGGGCAGCGAGACCAAGAGCGGCGATGGCCAGACGGTGGACGCGGAGTTCGAAGAGGTGAAGGACGAGAAAAAAGGTTAATTTCGACGCGCAGCGCGAAATTAACTGCCCGGTCTGGAGCCGACGCGTCGCGCGGCTCGAGCCGGGCGTTTGCTTTTGCTAAGGAGCGGGTCGAGTAGTATGGCCAAGCGTGACTATTACGAAGTCCTCGGCGTCAGCAAGAACGCCTCGGACGACGAGATCAAGAAGGCCTATCGCCGCCTGGCCATGAAGAACCACCCGGATCGCAACCCGGGTGACAAGGCCGCCGAGGAGCGCTTCAAGGAGGCCAACGAGGCCTACGAGGTGTTGTCGAACGCACAGAAGCGCGCGGCCTATGACCAGTTCGGGCATGCCGGGTTGGGTGGTGCGGCCGGGGGCGGCGGGCCGGGCTTCGGCGGCGGCTTCGGCAACTTCGGTGACATCTTCGGCGACGTGTTCGCCGACATCTTCGGCGGCGGCGACGGTCGCCGGGGCGCACAGGCCTACCGCGGCGCCGACCTGCGCTATCACTTGCAGATCGATCTCGAGCAGGCGGTCAGGGGTGATACCGTGCGCATCCAGGTGCCGACGCTGGAAACCTGCGGCAGTTGCAAGGGCAGTGGTGCCGCGCCCGGCTCCAGTCCACAGATCTGCCCGACTTGCCGCGGTGCAGGCCAGGTGCGTATGCAGCAAGGCTTTTTCTCGCTGCAGCAGACCTGCCCGCACTGCAACGGCCACGGCAAGGTCATCACCAACCCGTGTCGCGAATGCCGCGGCCAGGGACGTGTACAGAGGAGCAAAACCCTGTCGGTCAAGATCCCCCCGGGCGTAGATACCGGTGATCGCATCCGCTTGGCCGGCGAGGGCGAGGCCGGCCAGATGGGCGGTCCGCCCGGTGACCTGTACGTGCAGATCGAAGTGCGGCCGCATCCGATCTTCAGCCGCGAGGGTGCCGACCTGCACTGCAGCGTGCCGATCAGCGTGGTGACCGCCGCGCTCGGCGGCGAGTTGGAGGTGCCCACGCTGGACGGCAAAGTGCTGCTCAAGGTGCCGCCGGAAACCCAGACCGGCAAGCTGTTCCGCCTGCGGGGCAAGGGTGTCAGGCCGGTGCGCGGCGGCGTGCCGGGGGATCTGATTTGCCGCGTGCAAGTCGAAACGCCGGTTCGGCTGACGCCGCGGCAAAAGGAATTGCTGCAGGAGTTCGGTCGCAGCCTGGAGCAGGGTGGCGACCGCCACAGCCCGCAACACAGCTCCTGGGCCGACCGCGCACGCCGTTTCTTCGAAGGCCGCAAGGCCTAGCCTGCGCGTCTTCGTGCACAATAAGGGCCTCGCGCACAGGTGGGGCCCATGAGCACGTACGATACTCCGGTACGAATCTGCATCCACGGCGCTGGCGGCCGCATGGGCCGGGCGCTGATCGAGGCCTGCCGCGCGCTGCACGGCCTGCAGCTGGCCGCGGCGATCGAACGGCCGGACAGCCCGGCCGTCGGCCAGGATGCGGGTGTATTCGCGGGGCTTGGCCCGATTGGCGTCGCCGTCACGGCGAACCTGGAAGCCGTCGCCGGCGATTTCGACGTGCTGGTGGATTTCACACGCGTGGAGCCAAGCCTGGCGGCGCTGGCCTTCTGCCGGACGGCCGGCAAGTCCATGGTCATCGGCACGACCGGTTTCACGCCGGCGCAGAAAGCCAGCATCGCCGCCGCCGCGCGCGACATCCCCGTCGTTATGGCGCCCAATTTCAGCGTTGGCGTCAATCTGACGCTCAAGCTGCTCGACATGGCCGCGCGCGTGCTGGGTGACAGCGTGGACGTCGAGATCGTCGAGGCGCATCACCGGCACAAGCTGGACGCGCCCTCCGGCACGGCCCTGCGCATGGGCGAAGTGGTCGCCGCGGCGCTGGGCCGCGACCTCAAGGCCGTTGCGGTGACCGGCCGCGAGGGCGTGACCGGCGTGCGCGACCGCCAGACCATCGGTTTTGCCACCGTGCGCGGCGGCGACGTGGTCGGCGACCACACCGTGATGTTCCTGGGCGAGGGCGAGCGGGTCGAAGTCACGCACAAGGCCAGCAGCCGGCTGACCTTCGCCAACGGCGCGATGCGCGCCGCGCTGTGGCTGGCCGGCCGCAAGGCCGGGCTGTACGACATGCAGGACGTGCTGGGCCTGAAATAAGCAGAGCCCGGCGCAGCGGGCGGGAGAGCGCATGTTCAAGGCGGTGGCCAGTCCCTATCGCGTGCCTTACGACGGCTCGTTCCGTTACCGCCGCGCCGCCTGCGCGCCGCCGGCCCCGGCGCCGGACAAGCAGGACAGCAAGCAGCGGCTGCAGGCCTGCGTCGAGGAACTGGATAGCCTGCAGCGCATGCTCTATGCGCACGACAACCATGCCGTGCTGCTGGTATTCCAGGCCATGGACGCCGCCGGCAAGGACGGCACCATCCGCGCGGTGCTGACCGGCGTCGATCCCGCCGGCTGCCAGGTGTTCTCCTTCAAGCAGCCCAGCAGCGAAGAGCTGGACCATGACTTCCTGTGGCGCTGCATGCGCTGCGCCCCCGAGCGCGGCCGCATCGGCGTGTTCAACCGCAGCTATTACGAGGAGGTGCTGGTGGTGCG
>DATLYR010000168.1 GCA_035574475.1 Nevskiales bacterium
CTTGTCCTCCAGCACCGACACCAGCGCCTCACCGACGCCCAGCTCGCCGATCACCCGCTCCACGTCCAGCTTGGGATTGGGACGGAAGGTCTCCGCCGCCGCCCGCACCGCCTTCTGCTCGCGTGGCGTATAGGCGCGCAACGCGTGCTGCACGCGGTTGCCGAGCTGGCTCAGCACCGTGTCCGGGATGTCGAGCGGGTTCTGGCTGATGAAGAACACGCCGACGCCCTTGGAGCGCACCAGCCGCACCACCTGCGCCACCTTGTCCACCAGCGCCTTGGGCGCATCGCTGAACAGCAGGTGCGCCTCGTCGAAGAAGAACACCAGCTTCGGCTTGTCCGGATCGCCGACCTCGGGCAAATCCTCGAACAGCTCCGACAGCAGCCACAGCAGGAAGGTCGCGTACAGCCGAGGATGCTGCATCAGCCGGTCGGCGGCGAGCACATTCACGTAGCCCTGGCCGCTGGCGTCGCAGCGCATGAAGTCATGGATGTCCAGCGCCGGCTCGCCGAAGAATTTTTCGGCGCCCTGGTTTTCCAGCACCAGCAGCTGGCGCTGGATGGCGCCGACCGTGGCCTTGCTGACGTTGCCGTAGGCGGTGGTGAGTTCGCCGGCGTTCTCGCCGATGAAATTCAGCATCGCGCGCAGATCCTTGAGATCCAGCAGCAGCAAGCCCTGCTCGTCGGCGACCTTGAACGCGATGTTCAGCACGCCCTCCTGGGTGTCGTTCAACTCCAGTAGGCGTGCCAGCAGCAGCGGCCCCATCTCCGACACCGTGGTGCGGACCGGGTGGCCCTGCTCGCCGAACAGGTCCCAGAACACCGTCGGGCAGGCGCGGAAGGCGTAGTGCGCAAGCCCGATCTGCTGCGCGCGCTCGAGCAGCTTCGGCTTGGCCTCGCCCGGCTGGCTGATGCCCGAGAGGTCGCCCTTGATGTCGGCCGCGAACACCGGCACGCCGCGCGCCGACAGCCCCTCCATGATGACCTGCAGCGACACGGTCTTGCCGGTGCCGGTAGCGCCGGCGATCAGGCCGTGGCGGTTGGCGTACTTGAGCAGCAGCGCAGGTGGCGTTTCCGCGCCGCCGAGGGGTATGTTCGTCATGTCCATGGACTGGGGTCCCCGATTCATTGTTCGAGTTCGAGTTGTCCGCGCCGGCACCAGTCGCCATGCGCGATGACGCACGCCACGGCCGGCGGCGCCCTGAACAGATAGATCCAGGCCGCGCCGTAGGCGGTGCCGATCAGGCGCCGCTCATACACTGCCGGATATTCTTCGTATTCGTCCAGCGTACCCAGCTGCGCATCGTCGAGCGCGTAAACCTCACCGTGGATTGCCGTGACGCCCCCGGGAACCGCGGCGGGATATTCGCCCAGGTCGTATAGCGTGTAGTGCGGCTCGGTGACATGCGGGCCAAGGTAACGCGCAGCCTGCATCAGATGGGCGTGGCTTTCGCCCTTGCGCAGCGTGCCGTACACGAACACGCGCGGCATGCGGATTCCTCAGTCCCGGCCTGAGCGCCGGCGCGGCCGCGCACGACGCGGGCCGGACTTCGGCCGGCGACCCGCGAAGGGGTTCTCGCCGCTGCGGAACTCGAGCCGCAGCGGCGTGCCAACCAGGCGGAAGGCGTCGCGGAAGCGGTGCACGAGATAGCGGTGATAGGACAGCGGCAGCTTGTCGGTCTGGTTGCCGTGGATGACGATGGTCGGCGGATTGCGGCCACCCTGGTGCGCGTAACGCAGCTTGATGCGCCGGCCGACCACGGCCGGCGGGGGATTCGCTTCCACGGCCCGCTCCAGCACCCGCGTCAGCTCGGGTGTCGGCAGTTCGGCCTGCGCCGCCGCCCACGCCGCATCCACCGATTCGAACAGCTCGCCCAGCCCGGAACCGTGCAAGGCGGAGATGCAGTGCAGCGGCGCATAGTCGAGGAACGGCAGCTTGCGCGTGATTTCGCGCTGGACGGCGTTGCGCGCGCTGCGCTCGAGCCCGTCCCACTTGTTGACGGCGATGACCATGGCGCGCCCGCGTTCGGCAATCAGGCCGAGCAGGTGCGCGTCGTGCACGCCGATGTCGCCCTGCGCGTCCACCACCGCGATCACGACGTCGGCGTCCTCGATCGCCTGCAGCGCCTTGATGACGCTGATCTTCTCTACGTGGTCGGTGACCCGTGCACGGCGCCGGATGCCGGCGGTGTCGATCAGCACGTAGGGCTTGCCGTCACGCATGAACGGAACAGCGATGCTGTCGCGCGTGGTGCCGGGCGCATCGAAGGCCAGCACCCGCTCCTCCCCCAGCAGGCGGTTGACCAGGGTGGACTTGCCGACATTGGGCCGGCCGACGATGGCGATGCGCACACCTTCCGGCAGCACGGCCGCGGCCGCCGCACGTTCCGGCACGTGCGCCAGCGCCGTATCCACCAGCGCGGCCAGTCCGGCGCCGTGCGCACCCGATACCGGCAGCGGCGCACCGAAGCCCAGCGCGTAGAACTCGGCCGCCGCAATCGCCGGTTCCAGGCCCTCGCTCTTGTTCGCCACCGCCAGCACCGGCTTGCCGGCGCGGCGCAGGCGCTCGGCGATGCCACGATCCTCGGCGCAGAGGCCCTCGCGCGCATCCAGTACCAGCAGAATCACGTCGGCCTCGGCCACCGCCAGATCGG
>DATLYR010000169.1 GCA_035574475.1 Nevskiales bacterium
CTGCGCTCCGAGGAGCGACATGTGAATCGTGGCCGCGGTGACGAGCAGGCCCTGGTTCGTGCAAATGTTCGACGTCGCCTTGCTGCGCCGGATGTGCTGCTCGCGCGCCTGCAGCGTCAGCGTGAAACCCTGTTTGCCGTCGAGGTCCACGGTGCGCCCGACGATGCGGCCCGGCATCTGGCGCAGGAAGGTCTGCTTGCAGCACAGGAAGCCGAAGTAAGGTCCGCCCGAGGACAGCGGCGAACCCAGCGGCTGGCCGTCGCCGCAGGCGATATCGGCGCCCGCCTGCCCCCACTGCCCCGGCGGCTTGAGCAGAGCCAGCGACAGCGGGTTCACGACGGCGATCACCAGGAGCCCATGGCGATGGGCCCAGTCGGTCAGCGCGTCCACGTCCTCCAGGCAGCCGAAGACATTCGGCTGCGCGATCACCAGCGCGGCCACGTCGGCGGCCGGCGCGCGCGCCAAGTCCGGCAGCGCGGTCCTGCCATCGGCCTCGAAGGGGATTTCCTCCAGCACGATGCCCTGGCTGCCGGTGATCGCACGCACGACCTGGCGGTAGTAGGGGTGCAGCGCACGCGGCACGAGAATGCGGCGCGCGTCGTCCTTGCGGCAGCGCACTGCCATCAGGATTGCCTCGGCCAGGCCGGAGGCGCCGTCATAGAGGGAGGCGTTGGACACGTCCAGGCCGGTGAGCCCGGCCATCATCGTCTGGTACTCGTAGATCAGCTGCAGCGTGCCCTGGCTGGCCTCGGCCTGATAGGGCGTATACGCGGAATAGAACTCGCCGCGCGACACGATCTGCCACACCGCCGCCGGGATGTGGTGCTCGTAGGCGCCGGCACCGATGAAGCACAGCGGCTGGCCGTCCTGCGCGGCGCGGCGCTGCATCAGCCGCGTGACTTCCATTTCGCTCAATCCTGCCGGCACGCCGTCGAGGCGGCGCGACAGCAGCTCTGCCGGAATCTCGTCGAACAGCGCGTCGATGCTCGGCGCGCCAACGGCGGCCAGCATCTCGCGGATGTCGGTTTCGGTGTGCGGGATGAACGGCATCAGTGCCCCTCGTCCTTCAGCGCCTGCGCATAACCGGCGGCATCGAGCAGGCCGTTCACGTCGGCGGCATTGTCCGGCCTGAGGCGGAAGAACCAGCCGTCGCCATAAGGCGACCGGTTCACGGTTTCCGGCGCGTCGGCCAGCGCCGCATTGCCCTCGAGAATCTCGCCGGACACCGGCGCATAGACGTCGGAAGCGGCCTTGACCGACTCGACCACGGCACAGGCCTCACCGGCCTTGACCCTGCGGCCGGCGGCGGGCACCTCGACGAATACCACGTCGCCGAGCGCGCCCTGGGCGTGGTCCGAGATGCCGACGCGCACGGTGCCGTCGGCTTCGAGCCGTGCCCACTCGTGGGACTTGGCATAGCGCAGGTCGTTGGGGATGGTACTCATGATCTGATCTCCGGTTGAATGCTCTCGCTTGCTAGGAGCGCGCCAGCGCGCGACAAGAGTCGCCTGCAGGGCAAGCGCCTACACCAATATCTGTCCATGTCTGACGAACGGGTATTTCACGACACGTGCCGGCACCCATTTGTCGCGGATATTCACCTCCACGCGCTCGCCGCAATCCTTCGGCACGCGCGCCAGCGCGATCGAGCGCTTCAGGGTCGGCGAAAACGTGCCGCTCGTGACCTCGCCCTGCCCCGCGTCGCCGCGCACCGCCTGGTGCGCGCGCAGCACGCCCTGGCCCTCCAGGAGCAGGCCGACCAGCTTGCGGCTGCCGAGCTGGCGCGCGCGCGCCAGCGCCTGACGGCCGATAAAGTCGCGCTCGGCGGGCTCGAAGGCCACGGTCCAGCCCAGGCCCGACTCCAGCGGCGTGGTGTCTTCGTTCATGTCCTGCCCGTACAGGCACATGCCGGCCTCGAGCCGCAGCGTGTCGCGCGCCCCGAGGCCACAGGGTCGCACGCCCTCGTTCAGCAGCTGCTGCCACAGGTCCTGCGCCGACTTGCCATCGAGCATCACCTCGAAACCGTCCTCGCCGGTGTAGCCTGTGCGGGCGACGAAGGCGAAGTCGAGTTCCACCGCCTCGAAGGGCTTGAGCGCCAGCACCTTGTGGCGCGCCTGGCCGTCGCTCAACAGGTTGGCGGCTTTCTCGCGCGCATGCGGGCCCTGCACGGCGATGATGCACAGGTCGCGGCGCGGTACGACCTCGACGCCGAAACGCTGCGCGTGTTCGCGCATCCAGGCGACGTCTTTTTCGGTGGTGCCGGCATTGACCACGGTGCGGAACCAGTCCTGCGCCATGCCGTAAGTGATGAGGTCGTCGATGATCCCGCCCTGCGGGTTGAGCATGCAGGAATACAAGGCCTTGCCGGGCGCCGAGAGCTTGGCCACGTCGTTGGCCAGCAGGTAGCGCAGGAAGTCCCGGACACGGACGCCGCGCAGGTCCACCGCCGTCATGTGCGAGACATCGAACATGCCGGCGTCGGTGCGCACCGCATGATGCTCCTCGATCTGCGAGCCGTAGTTCACCGGCATGTCCCAGCCGGCGAAATCCACCAGGCGCGCGCCCTCGCGCACATGCAGCGGATACAGAGGCGTTTGCTGTCCCATGCGGCTCCTTCAGCCAATAAAAAAGGCGGCAGGATGTCGCCATCCTGCCGCCCCTCTGTCCTGTGACCTGAAAGATCCGGACGGCGGTTCGCGCCATCCTGCCTCGTCGGTGGGCCTGTACCCAAATCTCTTGGGAGGCCGCTCTCCAGAGCCAACTTGGGCGATGCGGTCCTTTTGCCTGAGCGTTTCCGGGCGGAAATTGCGCCTTCGGCGGCGGCCTGACTTGCGGCCGCGCTCTCCCGCATCGCGATGTTGAACGGCCACTATACCCGCGCGCTCAAGCAAGTCTCAAGTGCGGATTTAATCCTCGATAAATCAATTGGATGTCGGGTCAGGCGCGGCGCACCAGCGGTGGCAGGTCGCCGGCGATGCCCATCGCGTGGCGGATGAGCAGGTTCTTGAGCGGGGTGATGGCGTTGACCATGCCCAGGCCGCGGCTGCGGGCGAAGGCCAGCAGCGGGTTGCGGCTGCCGAAGAGGCGCTTCAGGCCATCGGTGGCGGCGGTCATGAGCAGGTTGTCGCCGCGCCGCCAGCGTTCGTATTTCTGCAGCACGCGCAGCTCGCCGATGTCGCGGCCTTCCCGCCTGGCTTGCGCCAGCACCTCGACCAGCGCCGCCACGTCGAGCAGGCCCAGGTTCACGCCCTGTCCCGCGAGCGGATGGATGACATGGGCGGCGTCGCCGACCAGCGCCAGGCGCGACTGTACATAGCGGTCCGCATGCAACATGCGCAGCGGGAAGGCGGCGCGCCGGCTGACCATGGTGACCTCGCCCAATTCGCCGCCGAAGGCCTCGGCCAGGCGCTGCCTGAAGGCTTCATCATCCAGGGCCAGCAGCGCGGCGGCCTCGGCCGCATCGGCGGACCACACGATGGAGCAGCGCCCGTCCGCCAGCGGCAGGAAGGCCAGCGGGCCGGTCGGCAGGAAGCGCTGCCAGGCCGTGTGCCGATGCGGTTTCTCGGTCGCGACGTTGCAGACGATGCCCTGCTGTGCGTAGGACCAGCCGCTGCAGCCGATGCCGGCCAGTTCGCGCACACGCGATTCGGCGCCGTCCGCGCCCACCACCAGCCCTGCCTCGATGGCATCGCGGCCCTCGAACACGAGGCGATATCCATCGCCACCTAGCTCCAGCGCCAGCAGCCGGGCCGGGCAATAGACGCTGACCCTGTCCAGCGCCTGCCAGGCGGCATGCTGGATGAGGCTGTTCTCGACAATATGGCCCAGCTGCGGCAGGCCCAGCTCGGCGGCGTCGAAGTGCAGCACGCCCGCGCCGCGGCTATCCCAGACCTGCATCTCGCGGTAGGGTGAGATGCGCCCGGCGGCGATCACCGGCCAGATACCCAGACGTTCGAGCAGGCGCTGCGAGGCGGCCGACAGCGCCGACACGCGCAGGTCGTAGTCGGACTTCGGGTCGTAGTGTGCCGGCGGCGAAGCCTCGATGAGGGCGACGTCGAAACCGGCGCGCTGCAGGGCCACGGCCAGCGGGGTGCCGACCATGCCGGCGCCGACGATGGCGACGTCGTGCGTCATGACTCAGTCTGCAAGCGGCAATCCCCGAGACAGGCGCGGCGCGCCGACCAGGCCCATGCTGCGGCGCGCGAAGCGTGCCTTCAGCGGCGGCAGCAGGTCGAGGCCAAGGATGCCGAGGTGCCGGAAACTCGCCAGGCCCGGCACGCGGTTGGAGAACAGCTGCACCAGCCCGTCTGTGAACCGCGTGACATGCGCCTGGTCCGCTTCGCGCCCCTGCAGGTAACGCTGGATCACGGCCTCGCTGCCGCAGTCCTGCGTGCCACTGCCGGCGAGCACCTCCGCCAGCACCGCGACGTCGCGCAGGCCCAGGTTGAAGCCCTGCCCCGCCACCGGATGCAGGCTGTGCGCGGCGTTGCCGATCAGCAAGGCCCGCGGCGCATGCTGGCGCGCGCTGAGGACACGCTGCAAGGGATAAGCGATGCGCCTGCCCACGCGCTCGAATTCGCCGAGCCGGTGGCCGAAGGCCTGGTTGAGCGCGGCGAGGAAATCACTGTCCGGCAGGGCCAGCAGGGCCTCGACCTTATCCGAGGGCTGGGTCCAGACCAGCGCGCAGCGCCGCTGCGACATCGGCAGCAGCGCGATGGGCCCCTCCGGCGTGAAGCGCTCGTAGGCCATGCCGCTGTGGTCGCGCTCCGGCGTCACGTTGCTGACGATGGCGGTCTGGCCGTAGTCGCGCCGCTCGGTGTCGATGCCCAGCGCGGCCCGCACCTGCGACTGCGCGCCGTCGGCGCCGATGAGCAGCCTTGCCGTCAGTGCCTGTTCGCCATCAGCCACAGCTACGCGCACCGTTACCGCAGCGGCAGCGGTTTCCAGCGCCAGGAACTTCGCCGGGCAGATCAGGCGCAAGCGCGGCAGGCTGCGCAGGCGCTTGCCGAGCACCTGGCCCAGGATACGGTTCTCGACCACGTAGCCCAGCGCCTCTTCGCCTTGCTCGTCCGCATCCATCCGGGTGGTTCCGAAACGTCCCTGCTCCGAGACGTGGATGCTGCGGATCGGTTCGGCCGCCGGCGCGATGGCTGCCCACAGGTCGAGCGCCTCGTAGATGCGGCGCGTGCCCAGCGCCAGCGCGGTGGTCCGGTCATCGTAGCTCGGCTGGCCGGCGGCGCCGAAGGGAATGGACTCGACCAGACCGACGTCCAGCGGCAGCTCACCCAGCGCGCAGGCCAGGCTGGCGCCGACCATGCCGCCGCCGACGATCAGGACATCGAAGTCTTTACCTCCCCCTCCTTGCGGGGCGAGGGACGAGCGAGGGCCGGGATTGCTGATCAGTCTTCACCCCCTCCCTCACCCTCCCCCATCCAGGGGGAGGGGACCGGAGCGCATCAGCGCTTCGACGTCGGCGATCTGCTTGGGCGCCTCGTGCGTCAGGATGCGCGGCTCGCCGGCCGTGATCAGCACATCGTCCTCGATGCGGATGCCGATGTTCCAGTAAGACTCGTCCACGTCCTCGGCTGGCGTGACGTACAGGCCCGGCTCGACGGTCAGCACCATGCCCGGCTCGAAGCGGCGCCACTCGCCACCGATCTTGTAGGCGCCGACGTCGTGCACATCCATGCCCAGCCAGTGGCCGGTGCTGTGCATGTAGAAGCGCTTGTAGGCCTCTTTCTCGACCAGCGCTTGCACCTCGCCCTGGAGCAGGCCGAGTGCGACCAGACCTTCCGTCAGCACGCGTACCGCCGCCTCGTGCGGTGCGTTCCAATGCTGACCCACGCGACATTTCTCGATCGCGGCCAGCTGCGCCGCCAGCACCACTTCATACAGCGCCTTCTGCGGGCCGCTGTAGCGGCCGTTGACCGGGAAGCTGCGCGTGATGTCCGCGCAATAGCCCTGCCACTCGCCGCCAGCGTCGATCAGCAGCAGTTCGCCGTCCTTGAGCACTGCGCTGTTCTCGACGTAGTGCAGGATGCAGGCGTTGGCGCCACTGCCGACGATCGTCCCGTAGGCCCAGGTCAGGCCGTTACGCTCGTACTCGTGGTGGATCTCGGCGGCGATCTGGTACTCGTATACGCCCGGCCGGGCCGTGCGCATCGCGCGCCGGTGCGCGGCGGCGGAAACGCTGGCGGCCTGCTGCATCAGCGCGATCTCGGACTCGCTCTTGAACAGCCGCATCTCGTGCAGGACCGGGTCGAGTGATATCACCTCGGGCGGTGCGTGCACGCCGCGGCGGCTCTGCCCACGCAGGCTCTTGAGCCAGCCGATCAGCTTCTGGTCCAGCCAGGACTGCTGGCCGAGGGTGTGATACACCCGCTCGCGACCGTCGAGCAGCCTGGGCATGACCTCGTCCAGCCGGCCGATGGACAGGGCCTGGTCGGCGCCGTACTCGCGCTGCGCGCCCTCCTGCCCGGCGCGGCGACCGTCCCAGATCTCGCGCTCGGGATCGCGGTCGCGGCAGAACAGAATGTACTCGCCCCCGGCGCGGCCCGGCGCCAACACCGCCACCGCCTCGGGCTCGGGGAAGCCGGTCAGATAGCGGAAATCGCCGTCCTGGCGATAGGGGTAGTGCACGTCGTGGTTGCGCAGGCGCTGCGGCGCGGCCGGCACGATGGCCACGGCCTGCGGCCCGATACGCTCCATCACCGCGCGGCGGCGCCTGGCGAACTCGGCATGCGACATAGATGGCCAGTGCAGTTCGGAAACCATCTTTGTCATTCCGGACAAGCTCGCAGGGCGGGCGCGATCCGGAATCCAGCGTCTTCAAAGGCCCTGGACCCCGGCTTCCGCCGGGGTGACGGAATTAAACAGTGCTCTCCTAGTGTAACGTGCCAGGCGCCTCCGGTGCCTGTTCCGCAGGTCGCAGTTCCAGGAACACCAGCTGCACGCCGGCGCGGACGTATTCGACCAGCTCCAGGTAGGCGTTCTCGTCGGCTTCCGTATCCTGAGCGCCGTCGCCTTCGACGCCGGCATGGCTGATCTGGATCAGGTCGCTGACCACCTCGCGCAGCTCAGGCGAGGCCTGGTTCAGGTCCAGCGCCGGGCGCGTGGCCAGTCCGTACAGGAAGCCCTGACACCACTGCGCCAGCGCATCCACGCGCAGGGGCAATGACTGGTCATCCTCCGGCAGCAGCGGCATGAAGCCGCTCTCGGGATCGTGCAGGTGCGCCAGGCTGTCGCGCCGTAGCGCGCGCAGCAGTTCGCGCGCGGCAGGCACACCCTCTGCATCCGGCGGCGGCTCGGCCTCCAGCCCCAGGTTCTCGGGCGGACTGTCCTGTACGCAGAGCATGCCGCACAGCACACCGTGGTACTCGGCCGCATCAAGGTGCAGGCCCAGCTGCCGGAGCGCGCGGCCGAGGTCGAAGTAGTCGATGGCGGAAGCGGTCACCCGCAGATTATCGCTCAGCTGTCCGAACAAAGGCAGCGCCGGCGCCAAGCTGCCCAGACGCCCGGCAGCAGCAATGCCGCCAGCAGCAGGTCGAAGCTGCCACCACCACCGCCGCCGCCACCGCCACTACCGCCCCCTCCGCCACCCGTGGTACCGGCGGCACTGGGGTCGTACAGGAAAGCGGCACCGGCCTCGTCGTCGGCGCGCAGGTCGGCGCCGCGCCCGTCGGCATGCGGGAAGGCGCGCATCAAGGCATCGTCCGCGGTGGGGTTCAGCAGGCAGTCGTTGATGACCAAGAGGTCAGTATCGCCGCAGGAATGCCCGAGGCCAAGCGTATGGCCCAGCTCGTGTGCGAACACCTCGGCGGCGTTGCTGCGGTTGTTGGCGTTGAGGAAGCAGCCAGCGCCGTCCTGCACGACGATGTCGCTCTCGGTGATCCGGGCGAACACCGCGCCGTTGTAAGTGCCGGTGCCATTGGTCCAGAAACCACCGGTCGCCAGCACGCCGCCGGTGCTGCAGCTGAAACTGCCGTCGATCTCGTTGTTGGGATCGTTGAACAGGATGGCGTTGACGCCATCGGAACGTTGCAGACCGCCATTTGCCGTAGTCGTGCCGCCGTAGACATAACGGATATTGCTGCCGGCGTCGTCGTTCCAGGCGGCGATGCCGGCCTGGAACTCGCTGAACCCGCCGCCGCTCAGGCCGCTCTGACCGCTGGCATGCGCGCGCTGCGTCACGTTGTTTCCGCCATTGAACTGGAACCAGCGCGAAGGCGCGCCGAGCGTGGTGAAGTTGGCCTGGGTCGGCCGCTCATCGCCCGGCTGGGTGGCGTTCCAGTACAGGGGGGCAGCCTCGCCACCGGCCGCCGTCTCCCGCAGCCAGCGCTTGAAGCCTTCCCAGTCGCGTACCTGGTCCGCGGCCGGCAGCAGCACGCCCAGTCCCGTGCCGGGCAGCTCATGCGCGCCCAGCAGCTTGCGCCGTGCCGTGGACTTGCCGGACGCCGCAGCCTGCTTGTGGAACACGCCCAGGGCCGACTGGGTGATGGCATAGGTGCCGTCACCGCGCGGGTTGAGGAACAGCAGCACTTGGTCGCCGGGCGCGAAACGCGGCATGCCCGGCAGCACCAGCACGTCGTTCAGGGTGCGGTTGAGGGCGTTGTAGTCGGGCTCGATGCTGCCCGGTACCCAGACCTCTACCTCGACATCGGCGTCACCCTTCACATAGTCGGAGACACGCACCCGGTAGACCGTATAGCTGTTCGGCTGCTTGACGAAAGGCACGGTGCCAATCACCTCACCCTCCAGCACCAGGGCCGCCTGGTTCAGCAGCACCTGGTCCGGCATCTGGACGAAGGTGAGGGCCTGGGCGGGCAGCACGATGCCCAGCCACATGAGTACTCCGAGCAGTTTTTTCATGCGCGTCATCCGTTGGAATGGCGTGGTCTCGGGCGCCACGCTCGTGTCCGCACTATAGCTCAATCCGGTCGCGACCCGCCAAGCCGGACACGCCGCAGACGGCCGAGCCGGGACCCGGTTTTGCCCTGTAGTATTACGTCCCCAGGCCCTTCAGGGATTCGAGGTTCGAGAGTGTCCCCGCGTCTGCCCTCGTGCCGGCACATGATCGGGGAGCTGATCGCCCTGCCGTCGATCAGCTCCCTCGATCCACGGCTGGATCACAGCAACCGGCCGGTGGCCGAGCGTCTGGCCGGCTGGCTGGCGGACCTGGGTTTTGCCTGCGAGCTGCTGCCGCTCCCGGACCAGCCGACCAAAGTCAACCTGCTGGCCACGCTCGGTCAGGGCCCGGGCGGGCTGGTGCTGGCCGGCCACCTGGACACCGTACCCTTCGACGAGGGAGGCTGGAACTCGGACCCTTTTCGCCTCACCGAGCGCGATGGCCGCTATTACGGGCTGGGTACGGCCGACATGAAGGCCTTTCTGGCGCTGGCGGTCGAGGCAGCGCGCGGCCTGGGTGGACAGGCCCTCAGGCAGCCCCTGATCATCCTCGGCACCGCCGATGAGGAGATCACCCTGGGTGGCGCGCGCGCCCTGGCCGCTGCCGGGCGCCCCCGGGCACGGCATGCCGTCATCGGCGAGCCCACGGGCCTGAAGCCCGTGCGCATCCACAAAGGCAATCTGTCCGAGTCGATCCGCGTGCTCGGCCACAGCGGCCATGCCAGCAACCCCGCACTGGGCCTGAATGCGGTCGAAGGCATGCACCGGGTACTCGCGGCGCTGCTCGGCTTCCGCGACGAGTTGCGCCAGGGCCCGCATAGCCAGCTGTTCGCGGTGCCGCACGGCACGCTCAACCCGGGCTGCATCCACGGCGGTGACGCCGCCAACCGTATCCCGGCCCGTTGCGAGCTGCGCGTGGACCTGCGCTTCCTGCCCGGCATGGACCTGTCCACCCTGCGCCGCAAGCTGCGCGAGCGCGCACGTGCGGCGCTGGCCGGCACGGGTTACCGCATCGAGTTCGACAGCCTCTACCCGGGCTGTCCGGCTTTCGAAACGCCGGCCACGGCCGAGATCGTGCGGGTCTGCGAGGCCCTCACCCGC
>DATLYR010000170.1 GCA_035574475.1 Nevskiales bacterium
CAACAGCAGCCGGCCGGCCTTCATCCGCCGCCGCTGCAACTCCGATGCCGTGGGTTTCGATCTCATGCTGTCCTCCAAGTTATCACAGCATCAGACCACCTACGGTGGAATTAGTTTCAACTATTTATGCAAGGTTCAATAGGTTGCTGTTTGATAATAGAATAACCGTCGCCATCCAGAGTGAGGATGTATCCGACGAGATTATAGACATTCACCCACGGTTCGACCTTCAAGATTTGAATGTTGTTTTCCTCCAATAGCTGTTTTGCTGCCTGAAATACCACGTTATTCGCATTCTTGTACTGGTGACCGGCACCATAGATGGCTGCCGGCGTGCCCGCATTTACCAAGATATTTTCCAGCCGGCGCGGATCGTTGCTCATCAATAGAACAACTTTCCCATCACTGCTACCTGCAACATTAGTATGCAGGTCCGCGATATAAACCTCCCGCAAGGGAACGGTGTATTTGCAATCCTGTGTGAGCTGATAGGTTTTGCAGGCGTTACTCGTTGTTGATACAGGCTCAGAGGCCCTGGCCTCCGGAACCACCTCGCTAGGCATGCTTGCCGCACATCCGGTGAGAAAAAGCAGGCCAATCATCCACAGCCATACGACCGTCCGCATAATACCCCCGTGACACCTAAACGCTCTGCATTTTTAGTAAATTTACCATGGCAAAACGAAAACAAACGGGCCGACGAATGTAGTGCTTGGGCATTAACCCCTCCGCCCGAAGAGAACAGACAGGAGATGCGAGAAATCTGATAGCTCGAGGTGAGTGCTCCGCGCCCCTGCTCCGTCACCGCCCCGGCTTCCACAGCATCTCGTCCAGCGTGGCGCTGCGGCCGTGGCGCGCGAGGTCCACGCGGCCGTTGATGAACACGATGCCTTCCGCCTCCAGCCGCTTGCGCTGTTCCTTGTAGGCGCGGGTGCCGGGCGGGAAGGAAATTTTCCCTTGCGCGTTGATCACGCGGTGCCAGGGCACGTCGGTATCCCTCGGCAGCGCGTGCAGCGCGTAGCCGGCCTGGCGTGCCTGTTTGGGCAGGCCGGCGGCGTCGGCGATCTGGCCGTAGGTGGCGACGCGGCCGCGCGGGATTTCACGCACGGCCTGCCAGATGCGCCGGTAGGATTCGCTTGGCTCGGTCATTTACGGAGTCTAATCAGGCTGGCGCCAGTGTTCATCACCCCCACCCCAACCCTGTTCGCTTCGCTCACCTCGTACCTCGCCCGTCAAGGGGGAGGGAGGTTTTCAAGAGCCGGTTAAAGCACCAGCAGCGTGGCGCAGCCGAGGAACAGGCCGAGGCTGGCGACGTCGGTGGCGGTGGTGACGAAGATGCCGGAGGCTGCGGCCGGGTCCACGCCGAAGCGCCGGAGCGTCAGCGGCACCACCACGCCGGCCAGTCCGCTGGTCATGCAGCTGCCGATCATCGCCAGGAACACCGTGAGCGCGAGCAGCGGCGCCTGCGGCGCGCCGGTCATCAGCGCGTAGGCGTACATCGCCGCCGCGGCGGGGATGCCGACCAGCGCGCCGTTGCCGGCGCCGAGCAGGGCCTCCTTGGCCAGCAGCCGTCGCATCGCCTCCTGCCCGAACTCGCCCAGCGTCAGGCCGCGTACCGTAACCGCCAGCGCCTGCACGCCGGTGTTGCCGGCCTGGCCGGCGAGCACCGGCAGGAACACCGCCAGCGCCACGACCTGCGCGATGGTCTGCTCGAAGCCGCCGACCACCGCGGCGGCCAGGAAAGCGGTCAGCAGGTTGATCTGCAGCCAGGGATGGCGCCACTTGAAGCAACGCCGCCAGGGCGTGCCGTAATGTTCTTCCTCATCCACGCCCACCATGCGGCCGGACTGCGCGGTGAGGTTGAAGGTGTGCTGCTCGAACAGGAGATACCCCGGCACCAGGCCGATCAGGCGGTTTTGCTCATCGCACACCGGGTAGACCGGGTAGTGCCGGTGCACCACCGCGCGCATCGCCTCGTCGATGGGCGTGTCCGGGCGGAAGGCGAAGGGCTGCGGCACCATGATGTCGGCGAGCGTTTCCTCCGGCTCGGCCAGCATCAGGTCGCGCATCACCACCACGCCGAGCAGGTGCTCGGCTTCGTCCGTCACATAGGCGTAGGTGATGTACACCGTGCGCGCCAGCTCGCGGATCTGCTCGATCGCCTCGCGCACGCGCGTGTCCGGGCGGAACACGCCGGCCGGCTCGCTCATCAGGCGGCCGACGCTGTCCTCGGGGAACTCCAGGTTCAGGCTCCACTGCTCGCCCAGCTCGCCGCTGACCTCCGGCACGATCGCCGCCTGGCGTTCCTCCGGGAAGCGCAGCAGCACCTGGGTGGCGAAGGCCTGCGGCAGCCGCGCCAGCACCGCAGCCACGGTCTCGTCGGGCTCGCGGTCGAGCAGGGCGAAGGCATCCAGCGGCGCGCGCCGCTGCACCGCCGCCACCAGCTTGCGCAGCTGGGCCTCGTCCTCCGCCGCGGTCGGCGGGTTCTCGTCCACGGGTTTGGCCATGACATGCTCCGGCAAGACTCCGCCCGATCTTACGCCTGCCGCCGTGACGAAACGATGCACTCGCCTTAGGCTGTGGGCATGGACAGCTTGCGGGCCATGGTGCTGGAACAGCCGCGCGGGCCGCTGGTGCCGCGCGAGCGCGCCATCCCCGAGCCCGGCCCCGGCCAGCTGCTGGTGGCGGTATCGGCCTGCGGCGTGTGCCGCACCGACCTGCACCTGCTCGACGCCGAGCTGCCGGATATTCCGTATCCCATCATCCCCGGCCACCAGGTGGTCGGCCGGGTTCTGAAGGGCGAGGGACTGCCGGCCGGCACGCGCGTCGGCATCCCCTGGCTGGGCTCAAGCTGCGGGCACTGCGATTTCTGTGCGCACGGGCAGGAAAACCTCTGCGACACGGCGCGCTTCACCGGCTACCAGCTCGACGGCGGCTATGCCACGCACTGCGTCGCCGATGCGCGCTACTGCTTTGCCTTGCCCGAAGGCTACGACGACCTCGCGGTTGCGCCGCTGCTGTGCGCGGGGCTGATCGGCTATCGTGCGCTGCGCCTGTGCGGCGAGGCGCGGCATCTGGGCCTCTACGGTTTCGGCGCCGCGGCGCATCTCATCGCGCAGCTGGCGCGCTGGCAGGGGCGCAGGTTCTATGCC
>DATLYR010000171.1 GCA_035574475.1 Nevskiales bacterium
AACTGCAGACGCTGCCGGTCGCGGATTTCCAGGTCAGCTATCGCACGGTCCGCGGGCCCGCGCCGGACCTGTGCTTCATCGCCGCCGACATGCGTTTCCCGCCCGATCCGGAGGCGCGCGCGCGCGAGGAGATCCGCGACCTTTTGGCGCAGCGGCGCGAAAAGCAGCCGATCGGCCAGCCGAGCTGCGGCTCGGTGTTCCGCAACCCGCCTGGCGACCATGCCGCGCGCCTGATTGAGGCCGCGGGCCTGAAGGGCCGGCGTATCGGCGACGCCGTGGTCTCGATCAAGCATGCCAATTTCATTCTCAACGGCGGCGAGGCACGCGCCGACGACATCGAGGACCTGGTGCATCAGGTGCAGGCGGAAGTGCGGCGCCTGCATGGCATCGAGCTGGAACCGGAGGTACGGATCGTGGGGGAGCGGGGACGGGCATGAATCGGAAAGTGAAAAACGCCAAAGACTTTGGGCGTGTGGCCGTGCTGTACGGCGGCTGGGCGCCGGAGCGCGAGGTGTCGCTGGTCAGCGGTGCGGCGGTGCTGCAGTCGCTGCTGAAGCAGGGCGTGGACGCGACCGGCGTGGACCTGAGTCGCGAGCGCTTGCTGAAGCTTGAGGCCGAGGGTTTCGACCGCGCCTTCAACGTGCTGCACGGCATCGGCGGCGAGGACGGCGTGGTGCAGGCCGCGCTCGAGCTGATGGGCATTCCCTACACCGGCAGCGGCGTGCTGGCCTCGGCGCTGTCCATGGACAAGCGCGTCACCAAGCTGGTGTGGGCGGCGCAGGGCATCCCCACGCCGCTGCACCGCGTGCTGACGGACGGCACCGACTTCGCCCAGCTGGCCGAGGAGATCGGCCTGCCGCTCTTCGTGAAGCCCGCCGACGCCGGCTCCAGCATCGGCCTGACCAAGGTCAAGCGTGCGGAGGATATCGAGCCGGCCTATCGGCACGCGCGTCAGTACTGCCGCACGGTGCTGGCCGAGCGCTTCGTCGCCGGCGGCGAGTACACCTGCGCGGTGCTCGACGGCCAGGCGCTGCCCCTGATCCGCATCGAGCCGGACGGCGAGTTCTACGACTACAACGCCAAGTACGTGTCGGACAACACGCGCTACCACTGTCCCGCCGGACTGGCGCCGGAGCAGGAGGAACAGCTGCGGGCGCTGGCGCTGAAGGCCTTCCAGCTGACCGGCGCCAGCGGCTGGGGGCGCGTGGATTTCCTGCTGGATGCCGAGGACAAACCCTGGTTCCTGGAGCTCAACACGGTGCCGGGCATGACCTCGCACAGCCTGGTGCCGATGGCGGCGCGCGCCGCGGGGCTGAGCTTCGATGAACTGGTCTGGCGTGTGCTGGAAAGCTCGCTGCCGGGGAATGGGACATGAGCGCGCGCCGCTCCCCCGCACCCTACGCACAGTTCGCGCGGTGGGCTGCCGTACCGGCGCTGATGCTCGGTACGGCGCTGCTGCTGGTGGCCGGGCTGTGGCTGTGGGTACAGCGTCAGGCCGGCGACGTCCTCACGCTGCAGGTCGAGGGTCGCTTGCGCTACGTGGTCCCGGGCGACGTGCAGGTGGTGGTCAAACCGCATCTGCAGGCAGGGTTTTTCGAGCTCGATCTGCACGCGGTGCATGCAGCCGTGCTCGGCCTGCCCTGGGTGGAGCGCGCCGAGGTACGGCGCCGCTGGCCCAACGGTGTGGTGGTGCGCATCTGGGAGCGCCAGCCCCTTGCACGCTGGGGCGAGACGGCCTTGATCAGCACCACGGGCGAGCGCTTTGCGCCCGCGGCCGGGACCCTGCCGGTCGGTCTGCCGGCTCTGAGCGGACCGGAAGGCACCGAGCGGCTGCTGGTCGAGAGCCTGCGTCATTTCACGGACGTGCTGGCGCCGGCCGGGCTCAAGGTCGCGGCGATCACGATCGATGCGCGCGGCGCCTGGACGGTGACACTGGACATCGGCCTGGTGATGCGTCTGGGGCGCGATCGCATCGAGGAGCGGCTGCGGCGTTTCGCCGACACCGCAGTGCCGACGCTGGGCGACCGCATCGGACAGGTCGCCTACGTGGACCTGCGCTACGGCAACGGCTTCGCGGTGCGCTGGCGCGAGCAGGCGCCCGTACCCGGTGTGGAGGAGGGCTAGGGCATGAGCAAGAAACCGGAAAAGAACGTGATCGCTGCGCTCGACATCGGCACCTCCAAGGTCGCGGCGATCGTGGCGGAGCTGGGGCCGGAAGGCGGACTCGAGATCATCGGCCTCGGCGCCAGTCCCTCGCACGGCATGAAGAAGGGCGTGGTGGTGAACATCGAGGCCACCACGCAATCGATCCGCCGGGCGGTGGACGAGGCCGAGCTGATGTCCGGCTCGCGCATCCACAGCGTGCACGTCGGCATTTCCGGCAACCACGTCAAGAGCATCAACTCGCACGGCATCGTGGCGGTGCGCAACAAGGAGGTCAGCGAGGCCGACGTGCAGCGCGTGGTGGATGCCGCCTGCGCCGTGGCCATCCCGGCCGACCAGAAGATCCTGCACGTGCTGCCGCAGGAGTTCACCGTGGACGACCACGAGGGTATCCAGGAACCGGTGGGCATGTCCGGCGTGCGGCTCGAGGCCAAGGTGCACATCATCACCGGCGCGGTGACCGCGGTGCAGAACATCCGCAAGTGTGTGGCACGCTGCGGGCTGGAGGTCGGCAAGCTCTCGCTGGAGCAGCTGGCCTCGAGTTACGCGGTGCTGTCCGACGACGAGAAGGATCTCGGCATCTGCCTGGTGGACATCGGCGGCGGGACCAGCGACATCGCGGTGTTCGTCAAGGGCGCGATCCGGCACACCACCGTCATCCCGATCGCCGGCGACCAGGTGACCAACGACATCGCGGTGGCGCTGCGCACGCCGAGCCAGCATGCCGAGCAGATCAAGGTGAAGTACGGCTGCGCACTGCCTGACCTGATCGAGGGCGTGGACGAGATCGAGGTGCCCAGCGTCGGCGACCGCCCGCCGCGACGCATGTCGCGCCATACCCTGGCCGAGGTCATCAAGCCACGCTACGAAGAACTGTTCCAGCTGATCCAGGACGAGCTGCAGCGCAGCGGCTTCGACGATCTCGTCGCCGGCGGCGTGGTGCTGACCGGTGGCAGCGCCAAGATGGAAGGCGTGGTCGAGCTGGCCGAGGAGGTGTTCCACTCGCCGGTCCGGCTCGGCATACCGCAGGGCATCACGGGCCTGACGGACGTCGTGCGCAACCCGATTCATGCCACCGGCGTGGGCCTGCTGCGGCTGCAGCAGAAGTCGCAACCCTATGCCGAGTACGCACCCGTCGGCGCCAGCCTGAAGGACATCTGGCAGCGCATGCGGGAATGGTTCGAGAGCAATTTCTAATCCGATTTTGAGGGCGGGGTGGGACCGCTTCGGTCCCGTTGTCGAAAGGGTCATTACTGACAGAGGAGAAGGGCCATGAGCGAGAAGTTCGAAATCATAGACGGCACGCGGGATGGCGCCGTCATCAAGGTGATCGGCGTGGGCGGCGGGGGCAGCAACACCGTCAACCAGATGGTCGAGGCGGGCATCGACGGCGTGGAATTCATCTGCGCCAACACCGATGCTCAGCACCTCGACATGTGCAAGGCCGACGTACTGCTGCCGCTGGGCGCGAACGTCACCCGCGGACTGGGTGCGGGCGCGGACCCGGCGGTCGGCAAGCAGGCGGCGCTGGAGGACCGCGAGCGTATCCGCGAGGCGCTGCACGGCGCCGACATGCTGTTCATCACCGCGGGCATGGGCGGCGGCACCGGCACCGGCGCAGCGCCGGTGGTGGCCGAGATCGCCAAGGAGATGCAGATCCTGACCGTGGCGGTCGTGACCAAGCCGTTCTCCTTCGAGCGTGCCAAGCGCATGGAAGTGGCCATGCAGGGCATCCAGGAGCTGTCGCAGCACGTGGACTCGCTGATCGTGATCCCCAACGAGAAGCTGTTCCAGCTCGGCAAGAGCATCACGCTGAAGTCGGCGTTCAAGGCTGCCAACGACGTGCTGCAGAACGCCGTGCAGGGCATCGCCGACCTGATCACCCGCCCGGGTCTGATCAACGTCGACTTCGCCGACGTGCGGCGGGTGATGTCGATCCAGGGCATGGCGATGATGGGGCTCGGCGCCGCACGCGGCGACAACCGGGCGCAGGTGGCCGCGCAGACCGCACTGGCCAGCCCGCTGCTGGAGGATCTGGACCTCACCGGCGCCCAGGGCGTCCTGGTCAACGTGACCTCGGACGAGAACCTGACGCAGGAGGAGTTCAAGATCATCAACGAGCTGATCGCCGAGCGCGCGCGGCCGGACGCCTGGATGATCGTCGGCACCGCCTTCGACGCCGCGCTGCAGGACGAACTGCGGGTGACGGTGGTGGCGACCGGCCTGGGCGGCATGAACAAGCTGGCGGCGACCCCGGTCAAGCCGCCACGGCGCTCCGACGGCACGCTCGACATGAAGGTGATCGAGAAGCCGGCCATCGTGCGCAAGCACGAGCAGGCACATCGCACCGAGGGTGCGACAGCACTGGACCTGGACTACCTGGACGTGCCGGCCTTCCTCCGTCACCAGGCCGACTAATGCGCTTTGCGCGAGCCCGCTTTTGTGGACGAAGGGGGCGCATCCGCGACAGTGCCCCCAACAGGCAGGAATAAAAGCGGGGGGTATGCCCGAGGCCGGCCGGAAAGGGGTCGTCCGCCGCCATTTCATGGCCTGGCGGCGTGCCTGCACGCGACAGGGGCGGGGCGTCCCCGCAGACCCGGCCCCGTCATTTGCGTGTAAACTAGGCCCCTTTCAGCCGGCCCAGGGACGGTGTTCAGGGCGCTTGCAGCTGGCGGTTGTCGGCGGGTAAGCGCATGATTCCGGTGGATTTGCAGGAGATGACGCCGACTCCATGCTGAGACAACGTACCCTGCGCAACCCGATCCGCGCCACCGGCGTCGGCCTGCATACCGGGCACAAGGTCTACATGACCCTCAAGCCCGCGCCGATGGATGCCGGCATCGTTTTCCGGCGCGTGGATCTGGAGCAGCCGGTCGAGATCCACGCCCGCGCCGAGAACGTCGGCGAAACCACGCTGTCGACCACGCTGGTCCAGGGCGGCGTGCGCATCTCCACCGTCGAGCACCTGATGTCGGCCATAGCCGGGCTCGGCATCGACAACATCATCGTCGAGCTGTCCTCGGACGAGGTGCCGATCATGGACGGCAGCGCCGGCCCGTTCGTGTTCCTGATCCAGTCGGCCGGCATCCAGGAGCAGGACGCGCCCAAGAAGTTCATCCGCATCAAGCAGCCGGTACTGGTGCAGGAAGACGACAAGTGGGCACGCTTCGACCCTTACGATGGCTTCAAGGTCAGTTTCGGCATCGACTTCGACCACCCGATCTTCGAGGCCGGCAAGCAGGTCGCGGCGATCGATTTCTCCACCACCTCCTTCGTCAAGGAGGTCAGCCGCGCGCGCACCTTTGGCTTCATGCGCGACATCGAGTATCTGCGCTCACGCGATCTGGCGCTGGGCGGCAGCATGGACAACGCCGTGGTGCTGGACGACTACCGCGTGCTGAACGCGGAGGGCCTGCGCTACGACGACGAGTTCGTGCGTCACAAGATCCTCGATGCGATCGGGGACCTGTATCTGCTCGGGCATAGCCTGATCGGTAGTTTCACCGGTTACAAGTCCGGCCATGCCCTCAACAACCGCCTGCTGCGCAAGCTGCTCCAAGAACAGGACGCCTGGGAAATGGTGATCTTCGAGGACAAGGGCGACGCACCGATCTCCTACGTCAACGCGGTGCCGGTCAGCTGAGGAACGGCTGGGCCGCAGTTCCAAAAGGCACTGGACCCCGGCTTGCGCCGGGGTACTACCCTGCTGCCTTTGGCAGCTGGGTAGTATTTTCTAAGTAATTCAGGGTTTAAGGCCCGGCTGGACCTTGACCTCCAGCGTCCGGCAGCGGATGCTATGGGCTTTCAGCAGTCCGTCCAGCACGGACTGACGATGATAACGAAGGCGGGTCGCCCAGGTCGGTGAATCCGCCAGCATGACCAAGCAGTCGCCGCGCAGATTGGCGACTTGGACATGGGAAGAGAGTGTCGGGGGCAAGGCGCTGCGTATGCTGCGGTCCAGCTGGCCCAAGATACGGGCCCGTTCCACCAAGGACGCCAGGCCAGGCGCAGCGAGCGCTGCCGCCAGCGAAACCGGTTTCGAGCGCGATGGCACGATGGGGTCATTGCAGGTGAGGAGACGATGCAAATCATAGTGGTCAGCAACCGCCTGGGGCAAACCTGGCAGCTGAGCCTGGCGCCGTCGAACTGGCGCCTGTGGCTGCCGGTGGCCGCCGTGCTGGCCCTGCTGGGCAGCATGCTCTACTGGCTTGGTTACCAGACCGGGCCGGTCAGTCCGAGCCTGGCCTACTCCGCCGACGTGACCAGCCTGTGGCAGCGCGAGATCGACCGTCAGCGTCTGCAGATCAGCTCCACGCGCGAGGCCTTCGACGACAACATCAACGCGCTGGCCTACCGCCTGGGCGAGCTGCAGGCCCACATGGCCCGGCTCAACGCCGTGGGCCAGCGCCTGGTCGAGATGGCGCGCCTGGATCCGGACGAGTTCGAATTCGAGTCGACGCCGCCGGTCGGTGGCCCCGACGAGCTGACGGCAGGCGACGCGTATACACGCTCGCTGGACCAGTTCAGCGCTTCGCTGGACGAATTCGCGCGCCGGCTCGACGAGCGGGAGCGGCAGATGCGCGTGCTGCAAGACCTGCTGGTGGCCAGTCGCCTGCAGGAACAGGTGCGGCCCTCCGGCTACCCGGTGCTGCGCGGCTACATCACTTCGGGTTACGGTTGGCGCGACGACCCCTTCACCGGGCGCAACGCACTGCATCGCGGCGTGGACTTCGCCGCACGTTCCGGCGCCGATGTCATCACCGTCGCCGCCGGCATCGTGACCTTCGCCGGCGAGCGCAACGGCTACGGCATCATGGTCGAGATCAATCACGGTAACGGTTACGTGACCCGCTACGGCCACAATTCCAAGGTGCTGGTGAAGCCCGGGGACCGCGTACTCAAAGGACAGCGCATCGCACTGGTTGGCTCCACCGGGCGTTCCACCGGGCCGCACGTACACTTCGAGGTGCTGCGCAACGGGGTGGTGGTGAATCCGGCCGAGTACATCCGCGCCGGTTAGGGAACCTCTGATCAATTCCTTCGTCATTCCGGCGAACGCCGGAATCCAGCGATTTCAAGGCTCTGGACCCCGGCTTTCGCCGGGGCGACGAATTAATCAGAGCTTCCCTGGTATTTTCATGTCCTTCGGGCAGGACCCTATCTGGTCCCCGGGGTCGCGTCCGCGACCCTGCCCACAATAAGCAAGAGGTCTTGGGCGTGAGTTAAGCGCGCAGGCACGCTATCCTATGCGCCTTTCGCGGCCTTCGGGCTGCGCTTCCGGACCCCTCGGGCTAGTCTGATCCATGCTCAATCAGGTTCTTGCCAAGATCTTTGGCAGCCGCAACCAGCGCATCCTCGACCGCTTCGAACAGACGGTCCGGCGCATCAACGAACTGGAACCGCAGTTCCAGACGCTGGCCGATGCGGCGCTGGCCGCCAAGACCGTCGAGTTCCGCGAGCGCCTGGCACGCGGCGAGAACCTCCAGGGGCTGCTGCCGGAGGCCTTTGCCGCCGTCCGCGAAGCCGCCCGGCGTACGCTGGGCATGCGCCACTTCGACGTGCAGCTGGTCGGGGGCATGGTGCTGGATTCCGGCCGCATCGCCGAGATGCGCACCGGCGAAGGCAAGACCCTGGTGGCGACGCTGGCGGCCTATCTCAATGCGCTGCCGGGCAAGGGCGTGCACGTGGTTACGGTCAACGATTACCTGGCCGGCCGCGATGCCGAGTGGATGGGGCGCATCTACCGCTTTCTCGGCCTGAGCGTCGGCGTGATCCGTGCCGGTCAGACCCCGGCGGAGAAACGGGCCGCCTACGGGGCCGACATCACCTACGGCACCAACAACGAGTTCGGTTTCGATTACCTGCGCGACAACATGGCTTTCACGCCGGCGGACCGCGTGCAGCGCGGCCTGCACTACGCGATCGTGGACGAGGTGGACTCGATCCTGATCGACGAGGCGCGTACGCCACTGATCATCAGCGGTCCGACCGACGACGACCCCGAACTGTACCGCAAGATCAATGCATTGATCCCACGTCTGCAGCAGGGTGAGGCCGGCGAGGACGACCAACCCGATACCGGCGACTACGTGGTGGACGAGAAGGGCCGCAACGTGCATCTGACCGAACAGGGCCACGAGCGGGTCGAGGCGCTGATGCAGTCGGCGGGTCTGCTGGACAGGGGCGCCAGCCTGTACGACGCCAGCAACCTGATCCTGATGCACCACCTCAACGCCGCACTGCGCGCGCATGCGCTGTACAAGAAGGACGTCGAGTACATCGTCCGCGACGGTCAGGTGATCATCGTGGACGAATTCACCGGGCGCATCATGCCGGGCCGGCGCTGGTCCGACGGCCTGCACCAGGCGATCGAGGCCAAGGAAGGGGTGCGCATCCAGCAGGAAAACCAGACGCTGGCCTCGATCACCTTCCAGAACTATTTCCGCCTGTACGGCAAGCTGGCCGGCATGACCGGCACCGCCGACACCGAAGCCTACGAGTTCCAGCAGATCTACGGCCTCGAGGTGGTGGTCATCCCGACCAACAAGCCGATGATCCGCGACGACCAGGGCGACCAGGTGTTCATGACCGCGCGCGAGAAATTCGACGCGATCATCCAGGACATCACGACCTGCCGCGAGCGAGGCCAGCCGGTGCTGGTGGGTACCGCCTCGATCGAGGTGTCCGAGCGGCTGTCCAGCCTGCTGCGGCAGAAGAACATCCCGCATGAAGTGCTCAACGCCAAGCAACACGAGCGCGAGGCCGAGATCGTAGCCCAGGCCGGCCGTCCCTTTGCCGTGACCATCGCCACCAACATGGCCGGCCGCGGCACCGACATCGTGCTGGGCGGCAACTGGGAGGCCGAGGCCGCCCACCTGCCGCCGGAGCAGGTGCAGGAGCGCGCGCGCCTGAAGGCGGAATGGCAGCGGCGTCACGAACAGGTGATCGCCGCCGGCGGTCTGCGCGTGATCGGCTCCGAGCGCCACGAGTCGCGGCGCATCGACAACCAGCTGCGCGGCCGCTCCGGCCGCCAGGGTGACCCCGGCAGCTCGCGTTTCTACCTGTCGCTGGAAGACACGCTGATGCGTATCTTCACGCCACCGCGCCTGCGCGCCATGCTGCAGCGCCTCGGCATGCAGGAGGGCGAGGCGATCGAGCATCGCTGGGTCACGCGCGCGATCGAGACCGCCCAGCGCAAGGTCGAGGCGCGCAACTTCGACATCCGCAAGAACCTGCTCGAGTACGACAACGTCGCCAACGACCAGCGGAAGGTGATCTACGAGCAGCGTAACGAGCTGATGGAAGCGGAGGACATCTCCGACATCATCGCCAACATCCGCGCCGACGTAGTCGATGCGCTCATCAGCCAGCATATCCCGCCGCAGTCGATGGAAGAGCAGTGGGACGTCACTGGCCTCGACGAGGCCCTGCGGCGCGAGTTCGGGCTCGAGCTGGGCGTCAAGGGCTGGCTCGAACGGGAACCGGAACTGCCCGAGGAAACCCTGCGCGAGCGCATCCAGCAGCAGGTCACGGCGGCCTATGAAGCCAAGCGCCGCCAGGTGGGTGAGGAGGTCATGCGCCGCTTCGAGCGCGACGTCATGCTGCAGGTGCTGGACACCCTGTGGCGCGAGCACCTCGCCGCCATGGATTACCTGCGCCAGGGTATCCACTTGCGCGGCTACGCGCAGAAGGACCCCAAGCAGGAGTACAAGCGCGAGGCCTTCGCGATGTTCTCCACGCTGCTGGACCGGCTCAAGAGCGAAGTGACCGGCATCCTGCTGCGGGTCCAGGTGCGGGTGCAAAGCGAGGTCGAGGCGCTCGAACAGCAGCGCCAGCGTCAGCGGCGCCTGCAGTTCGTGCATGCGGAGGCGCCCAGCGCGCTGCAGGAAGCGCCGCCCGAGCAGGCCGCCGCCCAGGCGGCCGCACCGCCGCCGGCAGAGATCGCCAAGGTCGAAACTTTCGTGCGTGAAGGCCAGAAGGTCGGGCGCAACGAGCCTTGTCCGTGCGGGTCGGGCAAGAAGTACAAGCACTGCCACGGCCGGCTGAGCTGAAAGCAAAGAAATTGAACAGGATTAACAGGATGTTTCAGGATAATCAGGATGAAGAAATTTTCTTTGCAAAGAAACGTTCTTGATCCTGTTCATCCTGTTAAGTCCTGATCATCCTGTTCCATCTCTCGATTCTCATGGCACATTGGGATAAGCAATGGCTGTCAATTTGAAGGTACCGGAGGTTCTGCATCCGGTGCCCGGTGTGCGCTTGGGCGTGGCCGAGGCGGCGATCAAGAAGCCGGGCCGCAAGGATCTGCTGCTGATCGAACTGGTGCCGGGCACGCAGGTGGCGGGCGTGTTCACGCGCAACGCCTTCTGTGCCGCGCCGGTCCAGCTCTGCCGCGAGATTCTCGGCGCCGGCCGTGCGGTCAGGGCTCTGCTGGTCAACGCTGGCAATGCCAATGCCGCCACCGGCCAGGCCGGCAGGGACGACGCGCGCCAGACCATGACGGCGACGGCGGTTGCGCTCGGCTGCGAGACGGATGCGGTGCTGCCGTTCTCCACCGGCGTCATCGGTCAGCGCCTGCCGGTTGCGCGCATGCTCGAAGCCATCCCGCGTGCCGCCCAGGACCTGCGTGCCGACGGCTGGCTCGATGCCGCGCGCGCCATCATGACCACCGACACCCTGCCCAAGGGTTCGACACGGCAGGTGATGACGTCGCAGGGCCGGGTGACCGTCACCGGCATCGCCAAGGGCGTGGGCATGATCTGTCCCGACATGGCGACGATGCTGGCCTTCATCGGCACCGACGCGCGCCTGGGCGCGGCGACCACGCGCCAGCTGCTGCGCGAGGTCGTCGGCCAGACCTTCAACTGCGTCACGGTGGATGGCGACACCTCCACCAACGACGCCTGCATGCTGTTCGCCACCGGCCGGGCCGGCACGGCCGAGATCGCCCAGGGCGATGCGGATTACGCGGCCGTGCGCGAGGCGGTGCTGGCCGTGGCCACGGAACTGGCGCAGGCCATCGTGCGCGACGGCGAGGGTGCGACCAAGTTCATCACGGTCGAGGTGTGCGATGCGCGCGATACGGATGAGGCGCGCAAGGTGGCCTATGCGGTGGCGCACTCGCCGCTGTTCAAAACCGCGATGTTCGCCAGCGACGCCAACTGGGGCCGGATCATCATGGCCATCGGCAAGGCCGGCGTGGAGAATCTGGATCCGGCCGCTGTCAGCGTCGCGCTGGACGACCTCGTGCTGATCGAACGGGGCGAGCCCCATCCGGATTACCGCGAAGCCCTGGGCGCCGCGGTCGTGGCGCGGCCCGAGTTCAGCGTGTGCATCCGTCTGGGGCGCGGCACGGCTGGCACGCGCATCTGGACCTGTGATCTGAGCTACGACTACGTGAAGATCAACGCTGAATATCGCACGTGAAGCCGCTGCATATCGCCGTCGGCGTGGTCAGCGATGCCGGGGGACGCATCCTGATCAGCGAACGCAAGCCGGACTGTGCCTATGCCGGGCAGTGGGAGTTTCCGGGTGGCAAGTGCGAACCGGGTGAGCCTGTCACGGCGGCACTGGCGCGCGAGTTGCGCGAGGAACTGAGCCTTACCGTCCGCGCCGCCCGGCCGCTGATCCGCCTCGAACATCGTTATCCCGACCGGCATGTGCTGCTCGATACCTGGCGCGTGACTGCCTGGGAGGGCGTGCCCGAAGCGCGCGAGAATCAGCGCTTTGCCTGGGTGCCGGCCACGGAACTGGACCGCTACCCGATGCTGGCCGCCAACCGCCCCATCGTGCGCGCCGTGCAGCTGCCGGAGACCTATCTGATCACGCCTGCGCCGGGCCGTGACCGGGACGCCTTCGTCGCCGCGCTGGCGCACAGCCTTGCGGCGGGCGTGCGCCTGGTGCGGCTGCGCGCGCCGGCGCTGGCCGTGGACGACTACGCGGCACTGGCCAGCCGCTGCCTTGCCGCCTGCCGGCAGGAGGGCGCGAGGCTTCTGCTCGATCGCGATCCCGGGCTGGTCGAGCGGCTGGGCGCGGATGGGCTGCACCTGGATGCGCGTACCGCCGCCAGGCTGCGGGCACGACCGCTCGCGGCCGGCCGGCTGTTCGCCGTCTCCTGCCACGACGGCACGGAACTCGAGCAGGCGCTGGCGCTGGACGCCGATTTCGCCGTGCTCGGGCCGCTGGCCGCAACGCCCAGCCATCCCGGGCAGGCCGGCATCGGTTGGTCCGCGTTTGTACGCCTCGTGGGTGAGCGGCCGTTGCCGGTGTACGGTATCGGCGGCCTGCAGCCGCAGGACCTCGACACCGCCTGGCGGCATCGCGCCCAGGGCATCGCCGCGATCCGCGGCCTGTGGCGGCCAGCGATGGGCTAATCCGGTTCCTTCGACGGGGCCTGGTTCGCGGATTGTTCCCCGGCAATGCGGTGGCGCTCGCTCAACCAGTCGCCCAGGTCCACCGTCTTGCAGCGTTCGCTGCAGAAGGGCCGCCAGGGGTTGTCTGCGGTCAGCGGCACGGACTTGCCGCAGCGCGGGCAGCGTCCGATGCGGGCGGTTGCAGCCATCGCGTCACAGCGCGCAGAGCACGAGGTCGAAGCTGACGTCCTCGGCGGTCTGGGTCGGCCGGCGATTCACGTCGCCGTGCTCCATGAAGCGGATGGTGCAGCGGTGCTTGCCGGCGCTGATCTCCGGATACAGTGGGCTGCCAGCCGGTAGCAGCACGCGGATCAGCTGGCAGGGGCCCTCCATGGTGTGGATGTACATGCCGCGCTCGGCCAGCTTCGGCACCGGGCGCGCGCTCTCGCGCACCAGCTTGACCATGAGCGCAGCGGTGTCCTGGAACGGCTTGGTGTCGCGGCACCACAGCTCGAGGTCGTGCCGTTGCTGCTCGGCAGTCTGACCGAGCCAGCGGTGATAGGCCGGCAGGTCGAAGCCGCAGCAGCCGCCGGGGATGGCGCTGCGGCTGATGATGCCGCTGAGGAACTCGTTCTCCTTGAGCAGGGTGCCGGCCGCCTGGGCCGGGACGTTCTGCAGCGTCTCGTTGAGCTGCTGCAGCTGCTGCAGGATCTGGCTCAGCCGGCCGTGGTCGATGCCGGGCCGGTTCTGCAGGCGGCTGAGGTTCAGGTGCTGGTGGTTGAGTTCCTTGATGAACTCGGTGCGCAGGTCGCTGCGTGTCAGCAGGGTGAGGATGTCGAGCAGCGTCGCCATGGCCGCGCGCCGGCCGGCGACGCTCTCGTCCAGCAGGTAGTGCTGCAGCTGGCCGAACAGGCAGTCCAGACGCAGAAACGTCCGCACATGCTCGTTGAGCGGCTGCTCAAAGCAGATTTCCCCGGCTTCGATCGACACGGCTCGTCCCCCGGCCAAGGGGGCATTGTAACTAGTTGGCAGGCCCTGCTGGCAAATGCAGCTTGCGTGCGGGGGCGATCGTACCGCGTGCGATGCCCAGGTAGTGTGCATGCAGCCGGGCGACCAGGTCCCCGAGCCGCTCGGCGGGGCCGTCGTTGCGCAGCACGTCGTCGGCGATCGCCAGGCGCTGCGGGCGCGTGTCCTGCGCCGCGAGCATGCGCTGCGCCAGCTCCCGCGTGATGCCGTCGCGGCGTATCAGTCGTTCGAGCTGGACTTCTTCCGGCGCGTCCACCACCAGCACGCGGTCGACCAGTGCGCGCATGCCGGTGCGGGCCAGCAGCGGGATCATGAGCAGGCGGTACTCTCCAGGCAGGGCATCGCGGCGCCGCGCCAGCTCGGCATGGATCAGGGGGTGCAGGATGGCCTCCAGCGCTGCGCGCGCGCCGGCATCCGCGAACACGCGCTCGCGCATGCGCCGCCGTGCCAGCGTACCGTCCGGCTCCAGGATGTCGGCGCCAAAGCGCGCCACCAGCGCGGCCAGCCCCGGCTGGCCCGGCGCAACGACGTCGCGCGCGACCTGGTCGGCGTCGACCACCCCGACGCCGAGGCGGTTGAAGTGCTCGCCGACCAGGCTCTTGCCGCTGGCGATGCCGCCGGTGAGGCCGACCGTCAGCTTCACGACAGGCCGGAGAGCTGCAGATAAACGCGGTTGATTTCGTCACCGGCCAGCAGCGCAACCCAGCCGGCGGCGGCCAGGTAGGGCCCGAAGGCGATGGGCACGCCCTGCGGCAGGCGGCGCGAGAGCATCAGGCCCAGGCCCACCAGCGTGCCGATCACGGAGGCCAGCAACACGATCAGCGGCAGCATTTGCCAGCCCAGCCAGGCGCCGAACACCGCCAGCAGCTTGAAGTCGCCATAGCCCATGCCCTCCTTGCCGGTGAGCAGGCGGAAGGCCTGGAACACTGTCCACAGGCTGAGGTAGCCGGCGGCGGCGCCGATGATGCTGGAGCGTGGGTCGGTAAAGGTCCCGGTCAGGCTCAGCAGCAGACCGGCCCAGAGCAGGGGCAGGGTGATGGCATCCGGCAGCAGCTGGTGGCGGAAATCGATGCCGGCCAGCGCAATGAGGGCCCAGGTCAACGGCAGGGCGGCCGCCAGGGCCATGCCCGGGCCCAGCTGCCAGGCCAGCCAGGCCGAGGCCAAGCCGGTGATCAGCTCGACCAGGGGGTATTGGATGGAGATGGGCGCCTGGCAGGCGGCACAGCGGCCGCGCAGCCATAGCCAGCCCAGCAGCGGGATGTTGTGCTGCCAGCGGATGGGGGTCTTGCACTGGGGGCAATGCGAGGCGGGGAAAACGAGGCTGACCAGCGGCTCGCCCTGGGGTGGAGGCTGGTTCAGAGCCTCGGCGGAGTCGCGCAGCCACTGCTGCTCGAGGCGCCGCGGCAGCCGGTAGATGACGACATTGAGGAAGCTGCCCACCACCAGGCCCAGCAGCAGCGCGCAGCCGGTCAGGAAGGCGGGCGAGGCCGCCAGGGCATCGGAGACAGTCACGGGGCAATCCAGCTTATATGGCGGAGCCGAGTTTGAAGATCGGCAGATACATGGCGACGACGAGGCCGCCGACAAGCACACCCAGGATCGCCATGATCATGGGTTCGAGCAGGCTGGTCAGGGAGTCCACCAGGTTATCCACCTCGGCCTCATAGAAGTCCGCCACCTTGGCGCACATGGCGTCCAGCGCGCCGGATTCCTCGCCGATGGCCACCATCTGAGTGGCCATGTTGGGAAACAGGCCGGTCTGCGACATGGTCAGGTTCAGTTGCACGCCGGTGGCGACCTGGTCGCGCATCATCAGGATGGCCTCCTCGAAAATGATGTTGCCAGAGGCTTTGGCCACGGAGGTCAAGGCATCGACGAGCGGCACGCCGGCGGCAAACATGGTTGACAGGGTTCGTGCGTAGCGTGCTACCGCTGCCTTGTAAACGATCTCGCCGACCACGGGAATCTTCAGTGTTAGCCGATCCAGCAGGCGGCGAAAGTTGCGCGAGCGCTGTTTGAAGAATATGAAGGCATAGGTTGCGCCGGCGATCACTGCCAGGAATATCCACCAATAGGCCTGTACGATCTCCGACAGTTTAATGACCAATAACGTAAAGGCAGGAAGGTCGGCGCCGAAACCCTCGAACAGGCTCTTGAACTGCGGCACCACGAAGTACAGCAGGATGCCGGTGACGATGATGGCCACCACGATCACCGCAGCCGGGTAGAACATCGCCTTCTTGATCTTGGCCTTCAGGGCCTCGGTCTTTTCCTTGTAGGTGGCGATCTTGTCGAGCAGGGTTTCCAGGGTACCGGACTTCTCGCCGGCATCCACCAGATTGACGAACAGGTCGTCGAAGTAAGCCGGATGCTTGCTCAGCGCCTCGGCAAAGGAGCCGCCACCCTCTACGTCGGCCTTGATGGTGTTGATCAGCTCGCCCATTGAGGGGTTTTCATGCCCGCGGCCGATGATTTCCAGCGCCTGCACCATCGGCACGCCGGCGGCCATCATGGTGGCCATCTGGCGGCTGAAGACAGCGATGTCACCGCTGGTGATCTTCTTTTTCTTCGTCGCGCTGAACAGTGCCGATTGCTTGCTGATGCGAGTCGGGTTCAACCCCTGCTTGCGCAGTTGCAGCTTGACGATGGTGTCGCTGGTGGCACGTGTCTGACCCTTAATCTTCTTGCCTTCCTTGTTGATACCTTCCCAGACGAACACCGACTCCTTGGGTGCCTTGGGGGCGCGTCCGGTCTTTGCTCCAGCGGTCTTGGCTGCTGCGGTGGCCATGCATTACATCCTGTGGCTGTGGGCCCTACTCAACTCAGTCTACGGTGACACTGTTCACTTCCGCCAGGCTGGTGACGCCCTGACGGACCTTTTCCAGCCCCGAGGCGCGCAGATCGTTGACGCCTTCTTTCCGGGCCTGCTCGGCGATGTCCATGGCGTTGCCGCCTTCCATGATGATGCGGCCAATGGCCTCCGAGACCGGCATGACCTGGTAGATGCCGACGCGCCCCTTGTAGCCCTCGTTACACTGATCGCAGCCCACGGGCTCGTACAACTCCAAGCTGTCGACTTCATCCGGGCGGAAGCCCTCGCGGATCAGTTCTTCGCGCGGGATGTCGGCACGTCGCTTGCAGAACTTGCACAGGCGGCGCGCCAGACGCTGGGCGATGATCAGGTTGACGGAGCTGGCGATGTTATAGGCCGGCACGCCCATGTTCAGCAGGCGGGTCAGCGTCTGGGGTGCATCGTTGGTGTGCAGGGTCGAAAGCACCAGATGGCCGGTCTGCGCCGCCTTGATGGCGATCTCGGCGGTTTCCAGGTCACGAATCTCACCCACCATGATCACGTCCGGGTCCTGGCGCAGGAAGGCGCGCAGGGCGGCGGCGAAGGTCAGGCCCACCTTCGGGTTGATGTTCACCTGGTTGACCCCGGGCAGGTTGATTTCGGCCGGGTCCTCGGCGGTGGAGATATTGGTGTCGGGCGTGTTCAGGATGCTCAAGCCGGTGTACAGCGACACGGTCTTGCCGGAGCCGGTCGGCCCCGTGACCAGGATCATGCCCTGTGGCCTGGCCAGAGCCTTGAGATAAAGCTCCTTCTGCTCCGGTTCGTAGCCTAGAGAGTCGATGCCCATCTGTGCCTGGGTCGGATCCAGGATGCGCAGCACGACCTTCTCGCCGAACAGGGTGGGACAGGTACTGACACGGAAATCGATCGCCTTGGTCTTGGACAGGTTCAGTTTGATGCGCCCGTCCTGAGGGATGCGGCGCTCGGCCAGGTCGAGTCTCGCCAGCACTTTGAGACGCGCTGCCAGGCGCATGCCCAAGGCCACCGGCGGTGCGGCAATCTCCTGCAGCACGCCATCCAGCCGGTAGCGCACGCGGTACTTCTTTTCATAGGGCTCGAAATGGATGTCGGAGGCGCCGCGCTGGATGGCGTCGAGCAGCATCTTGTTGACGAAGCGAACGATGGGGGTGTCCTCGGCGTCCGCAGAGCTCACCTCGGCGCCGGCAGTCTCCTCGACAGCACTCAGCTCGACGTTGTCCAGGTCGCTGTCGCCCAGGTCATCCATCTGGGTAGTGACCTGGCTCAAAGCCTGGTCGATGGCCTTGTTGAGCTTGTCCTCCTCGACCAGAATGGGTTCGGTCGGCATGCCGACGTTGAACTTGATCTCGTCCAGCGCCTGCAGGTTGGTGGGGTCGGACAGCGCCACGAACATGCGCTTGCCGCGCACGAAGATGGGCAGCGCGTGATGCTCGCGGATGAGCTTTTCGCTGACTTCCTTGACCGGCGCCTGGCTGAGGTCGATCGACAGGATGTCCAGCAGGGGAATGCCGAATTCACGGCTGGCGGACTCGGCGATCTTGCGCGCCGGCACCAGCTTGTCCTGCACCAGCAGGCTGACCAGAGATTCTTTACTTTTAGCGGCCTTCTGCTGCAGCTCCCGAGCCTTGTCTTCCGCCAGCAGGCCGTCGGTGACCAGGCAGCGGGCAAGACCGCCCAAATAGCCTGTGTGTGAGCTGGATGTGGGCCCAATAGCCATTTGGTTATAGTCGATCAACCGATGCGAGAATCTCGGTCGCGTATCAAATCAGCAGCAAGGCTCGCATACTGCCTCACACACGAGGCCCAGTCCCAGTACGTCATGGCAAATTGAGCACCCAGTACGCCCAGCTTTCTGAGCATTTCGGGTGCTCGCACAAGCGTTTCTAGACGGCGCTGCCATAAGATCTCCGAGTCCGTAGCATCGCATTTTTCATGTAATAGCACATTTTTGGCTGCCGGACATCCATACCACGTTTCGGAGCTTACGATAGCCGGCGTGCCGCAAGCCATCGATTCCTGTACGACCAATGGAAAGCCTTCACCGCGGCTAGGAAGCACAAGCAGATCGGCCAGCTGATAGATTTTTGCGAGGCTTTTGCCGCTGACATTCCGAAGCACCCGGATATTCGGGAGTCCCCAAGCTTCCGGATCCAGAGGTCCGTGACCGGCGAAAACCCACTGTACGTCGGGTATCGTCTGGGCCAGGTGGGCTAGAAGGCGCAGACCTTTCTTCTCCACGAAACGGCCCACGAACAGAAACACCGGGCGCATGCTGGAAAGCGAGTATTCAGCCCGCAACTGACATTTGACGGCGTCGGCAACGGGATGGAAAACATTGCGGTCGACCCCGTTTGGAATATAGAGAGCCGGGCGGCGGAAGCTTACGAACTGCCTGAAGTACGTGTGAACAGCCTCGCTGACGAATACGACCTGATTAGCACGCGACAGGCTGATGGCGCCAACGATGCGATTGAGACTGGCCAGCGTCCATCGAGCGATGCGGCTCTGATAAGGCACACAGCCTATGTGCTGTGTTACGAGCAGAGGCTTTTGGTGGTGTTTTGCCAGCCATATCGCGGCCTGGCTGCAGGGGTAAACAAAGTCATGGACGTGAACGCAATCAGCGCTCTCGATGCTGCGGCTAAGCTCTACTAATGCGGATATCGGCCATATGGGGAAGGGGATGCCCAGAGCCCTTTCGGTCTTGTTCCACGCACGTTGCGGGCGGCATCGAATGGAATCCACGGCGGAGTATTGGGGTGTCGGATCAGTGTCGCTGGCAAACCATTCAATCTGATAGTCGTGGTGGCGTGCCAGCCTACTGGCCAACTCGCCGGCGACTATCTCAATGCCACCGCGGTGGGAGGGGTAATAGGCGCTGACCAGCGTCAGCTTGTGGGGCATTATGCGCAGGGCCTCAGCAGAGAATCATGGACGATTCAGAGGCGCAAAGGTCCAAGCGGCATGTCCGATAAAGTTTACGGCAACGAAGGTGACCGTGACCATCAGACTGGCCAGGAGATAGTGAATTCCTGCTCCGTCAACCAAAATGACCATGCAAACGAGATTTGCACCGAAACTCAATGCCATAATTGCATAGTAACGAGTGGCCTGCTGCAGGCTTTGTGGCTCGGTATTTTTAAAGGTGTATAGCTTATTGAGCATAAATCCGAAAAAATTAACCGCCACAAAAGAAATGGTGACCCCGGTCAAGTAATGCAACCCCAGCCATCCTGTTGCCAACCATTGAACAGCTAGATTGAGTAAAGTACAAACGCCGCCGACCAGCAAGAATCTGCCAAATCTCGTGCTCACGGAGTCGATCGGCTGCCTCACTGACGGCGTACGGCTTCAATTAGTAGACACGCGCGGAGGTGGGTCTTGTGGTTGTGATCAGGCACAACGCCCAACGACATAATCTTGGCGCTGAAGGCGGCCAGCAGCATGGGCATGTGCAACGAGCTGCGACGTCCACCTAACGCACGTTGAATTTCGATAGGACGTTTCTTGCCTAGATACAGCTTGTACAAAATTCCGGAGGTCATGTTCGACAGGAACACCCAGCGGCTTACTTCGCGGGGGGTCATGTAATCCTGGAAATATTCAATGCCCAGACCGGCATTGTTCAGGTTTGCACACCATTCATCCAGAGTCCAGTAGCGCAAATGCGCGCATCGCTTGTCGATGGTTTCGAAATAGGCCATCGCCTGTTCTGGTGCGTTGGGGGCGGGCAGACAGGAATGGAAGTGGTTACTTGGTACGGTAAACAGGAAACGACCACCTGGTCGCAGCAGCCGACTGACCTCCTTGAGAGTATCTTGGATTGGCTCGATATGTTCGAGCACGGAATTGGAGAAAACGAAATCAAACGATCCGGACGGCTCAGGTATGTGCGTAGCCGAGCAGGTATGAACCCGCGAGTAAATACCTTCTCCGATTGCGAGCCGGGTTTCCTCCGGGTCTAGATCGATCCCTACCATGACGCGCCTGCCGACGTGGTTCAAGATGATTTTGGTCAGACGACCATTGCCGCAACCCAGATCGAGCCCGCGTCCGCTCGGGAGCCCGTGGGATAGCACGGTAGCTACCTCGATTGCACGCCAGAAGTTCGTGGCCGGTTGGAAGGGTTCTTGATGCTGAAAAGCCGCCAGCAGTTCTTGCACAGTCACGTTAGTCACGGGCATGTCAAGTAACCGAAGAGTAAGCGTTCAGGCGACTGATGATCTCGTGCTGCATTTCGAGAACCTCGACCGCATCATCCGCATCTATCCCTTCCGGCGTTCGACCATGTTGTACGGCGTCGGCAAACAGCGAGAACACTGTATCGTTACCGTAAGACAGCCTGCCTAAAATGTGTCGTGTACCGCTGCGCAGGTGCTGACTCCAGTGCTGCCAGCTCGCGTACAAGGAGGTGCGAAGTACGGAGAAAGTTTCGTGCTGGCCGTCGTTGGGTAAACGAATATAAATGTCCCGGAAAATATCCACCAGCCCGCAGGCATGTTCTCCCATCACCACGATGAACCATTCACTGACGGGCGCTTCAAAAGACATCAGCAGGCTGATGGGGAAGCTTGGTAAGGTGCCGGATGTATACAAGGCCTCGAGAACGGTGGGCGTACTGAGCCCGGATGCGCTCGTCACGAGATCCACGCGCTTGAGAGTGGGCACCCCCGTCGCAAGTCGGCGTATCAGATAAAGCAGGTGGGGGCTTTCGTCGTAGAAGAGGCCGAGCGGAAGTTGTTCATACCAGACCGGCAGGCGTCGCCTGGGATTGCTGAACTGTCTGGCGACGATATGGCGGATAGTGCCCAAACGTCCCAGCGTGAGGTCTTGTTCGAGCCTTTTGAAAGACTCGGCAAACTGAAAATTGTGCACGATAGCGAGAGTGAGCCCGGAGTCCCTTGCCAGTGTCCTGAGTTGTTTGCCTTCTTGTGGCGCCATGACGAAAGGTTTTTCGGTGATTACGTGCTTGCCGCACTGGAGCGCTTGACGGATCAATTCATGATGCGTCTGTGGGGCGCTGGCGATACTAACGGCATCAACCTCGTCCAGCCAGGGTATCTGCTCAATACTATCCCCGGTGTAGTGATAGGGAATCTTGAGACGCGATGCGATCGAGGCAGCCTTGCCCGCTTGGCGATCCATCAAGCCGACGACCCGGTAGCGCGCGCTGCGCCGGCACGTCGGTATATGTCGATGCTGCGCAACCCAGCCAAGACCGACGATGGCAATGCGTAGCGTTGGCGAGTTTTCTCCGGTTGAGTCCGACATGTTCGATACTTTGCACACACCCTCAAGACGGTCGTTCGCCGGCATTCTGGGCTGTGGTAGGGGAACGCGCTGCGCGCGTACCAACCAACAGATGAAGCACAAACGAGGCGAAAATGATGTTGGTTCCGAGAACAATGGCCTGTCCGGCGACAAATGCCGGGTGCACAGTGCCTTCCATGGGTTCGCCAGGGTTAAGTAGCCACCTTATCAGAATGCCTAACTCAACCAGTGCACCGATGGCAGCAAGGCAGCCGCCAAACAATAGTCCTTTCTCCAAAGTAAAGCTCTCGAGTGCCCACGACGCAAGTTTGGCACGCATGCGGGGAAAGCGTTCCAGTACCAGGATTTTCGCGAGTACGCCCATATGGATCAGATTGAATCCGACCAATGTCAGCAAGCCCCCCAGTGCCACGAAATGGATCCCAAAGTAGTAATCCGAAATGGACAAAGGTCCGCGCGCCAGCAGACACTGGAGAAACAGGCCGGAGCCAAGCAATAGTGTGCCGGGCAGCAAGTAAAGATGATCGGGTGCATAGGTGAGGATGAAACGCAGGTGACGCCAGCCGTCGCGGAAAGATCGCAGATGAGAAGGGCGGTTACGTCCGTCGGGGTAGAGCTTGACGGGTACCTCTGCGATCTTGAGATTCATCCTCGCGGCACATGCCACCAGTTCGGTAGCAAACTCCATGCCCGTCGCATGCGGGTGCATCAGCTCGTACGCCGTGCGTGTAAACGCTCGCATCCCACAGTGGAAGTCGCCGATTGGAACGCCGTATACGAACCGCGAGAGGCGCGACAGCAGGGGGTTACCGATGTATCGATGATGCCAAGGCATGGCGCCCGGCAATATTCCACCTTTGAAGCGGTTGCCCATGACAAGGTCATTGCCCTGCCTGATACCCTCTACAAAAGCACCCAGATCCGACCAGTCGTATGAGTCGTCGGCATCGCCGATAATGATAATTTCGCCTCTGGCTGCTTTGATGCCGGCCATTAGGGCGGTGCCGTAGCCTTTTATCGGTTCTTGCACCACACGCGCACCCAGGGATTCGGCAATCTGGCGCGACTGGTCGGTGGAGCCATTGTCGGCAACCACGACTTCGCCGGTCACACCCAGCTTTGCAAAACTCTGCTGGGCCTTGCGTATACAGGTGGCCAGTGTCCGCGCCTCATTCAGGCATGGCATGACGGCCGACACTTCGATGTTTTCAAGCTGATGGCGTCTATCGAGGCTCACTGGGCCCTCTTCAGAGCTGATAAAAAATCCGGGCATGTAATAGCGCTTTCTGACTTCAACCAATCTTCGAGTGTGCCCAGCGGTATATATCCTGATTTGCGATAAAGGCTCACGGACAGTCGATTGCCGAATAGCGAAAGTACAGTGCCTGTATTCATGTAGCCTCGGTACCAGCGCTGAGTCGTTCTGACCGTTTGGGCGCCGACGGGCGATAGGGTCTGGTTACAAGCCTGTTCAATTCTGTCAAAAACGATGTCGACTGTGGCCAGTTTTTCTTCGAGTTCTTTTCTAACAAGCTCGGAGACGGGAGTTACTTCACACACCCAGGCGATCATGCGATGAGGCAACGGAGTTTCATCTCCGCCCCGCCATCCAGCCACGAAAGTATTACGAATCTTGATTGGCAGACAGTCTTTCTTGGCTAGCTCGTAACCGTATAAGGCCAGACTGGCCGAAGCCGTACGGCGGGTCATCGAGTCAGGTCCCTCAATTGCAAAGCTGGCGGGTGCGGCAAGCAATACCCGTATCTCGGCGCTGGGACGATCCAGCAGTGCACGGAGCTTGTGCGGCATATTCTGT
>DATLYR010000172.1 GCA_035574475.1 Nevskiales bacterium
CGTCGCTGGCAGCGTTGCGGGCAGTGCCACAGTGCGGACAGCCCTGGTGGTGATTCACGGCAGGCGCCACCGCCGCCGCCGGCGCGGTCAGCACCTCGGCATCCTTGGCCGGATCGGGCAGGCCGAGCTTGTCGCGGATCACACTGGTCTCCACGCGCAGGCCCATCGGCACCAGATCCTTCAAGGCAGCGGTGAGCTGCTGCAGATCCTCGGGCTCTGGGATATGGATCCGGATGGTCGGGTAGTGCTCTTGCGGGCCGTGATTCAGGTCGATGTAAGGCTTAACCAGGTCGCGGTTCAGGGTGTTGGCCAGGCGGCGTGCATCGGCGCGGATGATGTCGCCGCGCACCTGGTTGTGCACACTAGCCTGGTTGCTGCCCAGGCCAGCGGCCTGGGCGTCGGTGGTCGAGGTCTGGCCCAGGACCGCCTTGCTCATCTGGCGGTCGAGGTACTCGCACAGCTTTTCGAACAAGGTGTCGCCGCCGGCGGCCGCGGCCGTCTTCTCGAACTCGATCTTCATGCTCTCGGGCAGCACCGCGCGGGCGTCACTGCCGATATTCGCCACGGCCGCACGCAGGACCGCGACGTCCTCGGCAGTCGCGCCGGGGCCGTACTTGCCCAGCGTAATCGGCAGGCCAAACACCTCGGCGAATGCCATCCAGTCCTTGAGCGCGTAGGCCTTGCAGATCCAGGCAAACGCGGCCATGCGCGCAAGGCCCGAGCGGATCGGCAGGCCGGTCTTGATGCGCGGCCGGTGAGTGATGAACTTGTACGCGGGCAGCGGGATGCCGTTGAAGAAGTCGACCTCGTCGAGCAGGCGCAGCTCGCTTCCGGTCTCGCGGTCGAAGCGGAACCAGCGCGGGTCGCGGTGCTCGTAGGCGCGCGGCCGCCACTGGCGCTCGCTTCTATCCCACATGATCTCCACCGCGCTGTAGCTCTTGCCGAGCGCGTCCATGAGGTCCTCGGTCATGTCGTCGAATGCGGGATCCGCGATCAATGCGCGGATCTCGTCGGCCAGTTTCACGTCGGCCGTCTTGTCGCTGGCGGATTCCACGATGATGTCGAGGCCGGTCACCGCCTGCTTGCGCACGCCCAGGACCGCGCCGTAGTGCGTTTCGCGCTCCTCCATTTCCTCGGCGAGGGTCAGAAAATCGTGAGCGTCATTTTCCACGGCGCGCTGCAGGATCGAGACCAGGTCCTCGGGGGTCAATCCCGAGGCGATGCTGGAGGTCCAGATCTGGCGCACGCCGGTGAGCGAGGGCGTGGCGATCTCGCGCGTGAGCTGCTCGCGCCGGATCGGCAGTCCGTCCGGGCCGAGGATGCGCCCAGAATTAACAATTTCTTGTGCCATTAAATGACTCCTTTACGGCGCTTGAAACCGCCACCACGGCCGAGCGGCTTGATGTCGTCGTCGTGGTTCGGGCGCATGAAATCGCGCACCGTGCGCTCTGCATTGACCGTGTGATACTCGAACTGCTGGTAGGGATCCTCGCGACTGGCAGCGTAGGCGAGCAGGACTGCGATGCCGGCGTCGCCGTGGCGCTTGCCGCCGTCCTTGCCGGTGGTGCGGCTCTCCGGGATCCGAGGCACGCCCTTGACCAGGCGGAACGCTGCCAGGTCATTGAGGGTGTCGGCATCGGCCGGCAGCTCGATCGTGCCGTCCTCGAAGGCGGCCTTGAGCGGCGCGGTGTTCTCCCGGTACCAGGTCTCGCTCAGCATCACCGCGTCGATCCGGCCCTCGCCGTAGCGGGCGCGCACCACCTCGGCCAGGTACTGGCCGTTGCCGCGCGCGTCGAACTTGCCGTGCGAGAAACGCGGCAGCCGGTCGCAGATGTAGAACACGATCTGCTCCTGCGCCTTGAACGGCACGTTGCGCAGCTCGAGCAGGAACGGGAACTTGCGCACAAGGTCTCGCTGCAGCTGGCCTGGAGCGTAGACGGCCAGATCGCCGGAACGGGCGAAGTCGCCGCCGATGAAGGACGCCAGGCGCGGATCGAGTTTCTTGAGCAGCGGATCCAGCTCGCTCTCGCAGAACTCCAGCACCTCGCGCTTGAGCAGATGTTCAGCCCACAGGTCCATGCCGTCGGGCGCGGTGTAGCGCACGACCGGCAGATCCGCCATGCGCGCCTCGATCAGTACGCGCGACAGCCAGATGCCGCCGCCGCGCGCCGGGATGCAGTCCAGCTCCTCGGCCGCGTCCTCTCCGTACTGGGCGCGGATCTGCGCCACCCAGGCGGCCTCGTCCTCGGCAGTCCATTTCTTGCCGGTGCGCAGGCACACACGCTGGTACAGGCCTTCGCGCACCGCGTCCTCGAATGTGATCCGGTGCAGGCTGTAGGGCTTCTTGCCGGCGCGGATCTCCTGGATCAGCTCGTTGAAGGGGTTGTCCTCGCCATTGTGAGTGCTGATGATGTGGACGGAACCGCCCCACATCAGCATGGCGAGCGCGGCTTTCAGCAGGCCGGCCAGATCGTCATGGAACGCCGCCTCATCGATGATGATGCGGCCCTGCTTGCCGCGCAGGTTACGCGGCCGGCTGGACAGGGCGACGATGCGATAGCCGCTGTCGAACTTGATCCGGAACGCCTGGATCGCCTGGCGCTCGTTGCCTTCCTCGAAGACCTCCTCGTAGTCCTCGATCTCGCTGACGATGCTGTGGAAGTGTTTGGCCCACTCGGCACAGTCCAGGATGAATTCCTGCGCCATGTCCTTGGTGTAGCCGATGTACCAGACGTCCTGGCCGCGCTCGCTGGCGGCCTCCAGCACGGAGTCGGCCGCCTCGCCCCACGAGAGGCCGACGCGGCGGCTCTTCTCGATAACCTTGACCTGAGCCTTGTCGGCTGCCCATCGCTGCTGGTAAGGCAGGAAGGCGGCCGGGGTGCGGTTGTGCCGCGGCTCAAGCGGTGGACGGGGATTGACGCTCATCGCTGATCCCTAAGATTTCGCGGCGGATCAGCTCGACCGTTTCGGCCGAGACGCCCTTCTTCTTGGCGACGGTAGCCGCAGCCTTCGCCGCTTTCTCCAGTGCCGCCTTCTCCAGCGCCAGCTCGCGCGCCAGCGACAGGCGGCCGGCGTCCTCGATGCGCTGCATGGCCAGCGCTAGAGCGTTCAGCTCGCGAGGGCTGACACGCTCACCGCTGTAGGCGTCCTGCGAAGCCTGGAAGGCCAGCGTACGCAGCATTTCGATGGCCACCTTGCCGATGTCGCTTTCCGGCTGCTCGCCGATCTTCTGCGTCCAGATCGAGGCAATCTCGCGCGCCTCCTGCATGTGCTTGGAGACCTCGTCGAAATTCTTCTTGTAGCGGCCCAGCGCGGAACGGCTCGGCGCCACTGCATCACCATACTGCCGGCGGATCTCGCCCAGGATCTCATCCAGGCTGAAACGGCCCTCTTTCAGAAGGCCGTCGATGGCTGCCTTAACTTCACGCGGCAGACGCTTGATGGAACTGATTCTGTTCGCCATCAGATCCTCGGTCCGGGCCGCCGCACGCCTGGCACTACCGCACGGCCGCCAGCTACATCCAGTCCGCGCGCAGTGAGCTGCGCGACCTTGACCGTGGCGACCTCGGAGACCGTCAGCAGCTGCTGCTCGGTCAGCCAGGCCAGATCGACATGCAGCGTGTCTCGGCTAACTGGGTGCCCATACTCGTCGAGCGCCTCCTGCAGAATCGAGGAGTTGCACTCATAGCCGGGTATCTCGGCCAGCAGCCGGAGGATCACCAGGCGGCGATCTTCGGTTCGCAGCTTCTCGAAGCTCATGAGTCCTCGCTCTCCAGAATCTCGATGCGTTCGCCCTTGCCGATCGTGAAGCCGACGGTGTCGCCGTCATCCATCACGGTGTGCTTGTAGGCCTCCTTGCCGTTGGCCTTGATCACGCGCACACGGATCTGACAGCCGGGGTTCTCGGGATCGTCCAGGGTGATTTGTACTCGGGTGGTCATGGTGGTCTCGCTTTCAGCCGCGGTCCTTGTTGAGCAGGTGCTCGTTCATGAGATCCACGGCCCGTGTAAGGCCGCGCATTTCGCCCTTGAACTCCCCGAGGTTGCCCCGCAGCGCGGCAATCTCCGAGCGCAGACCGTTGATGTCCTCGGCCTTGGGCGCATGCACGATGTGCTGTTCCAGGACAATCACTCGATCTTCCAGCCGCCTGACTTCGTGCTTTCGGTCGGCCACCTCACGGTTGATCACGCCGTCGACGCGATCGATCGCTGCCTGCGTGGCGGCACGGCGCTTGGCCACCCACGCCACCAGCATCGCGCCGATGGATATCAGCAGGCTGGTGACCTGCACGACTATCCCGATCAGCTGAAAATCGATTCTCATCACCCGCAACCCCTCTTATGCGCATTCTCGAAACTGACCTGGCAACCGATGCAGCGGCTTACCGTCGGATCCGCCGCCAGCCGGCGCGGCTCGATCGCATGACCGCAGCCGCAGCAGCGGCCGGTGTGGTTCACCTGGCGCGGCGGCCGGCTGAGCCGGTGGTTCTGCAGCGCCGCTTCGCGGTGCGCTTCCTCCAGCGCGGCCGCGCGATCCACGATGTCTCCCATTACGCGGCGGTGCCCTTCGCCGGCCGGTCGCGCCGTACTCGCAGCACGTTGGTGCGTGGATCCAGCACCACGGTGTTCTCGTCCAGGCGCTGGCCGTGGAACAGGTCGAACAGCACCGGCTGCACGCAGCCCTGGTTGATCGACTCGGCATCGCCGAAGAAGCTGTGGCCGTCTTTCGGCTTCACGCCGGTGAAGTCCACGTAGATGGCGTTCGCCGCTTTGCCCTCGCGCCGCACCACCTTGCCCAGGCGCGCGCGCTGCAGCCCGCCTGGCTTGCGCTGCGACAGGTCCAGGGCGTAGTCGTGTTCGTTCTGGGTGATGTAGACGTTGCCGCGCGGGTTGAGCTTTTCGACCCACTCACGGTGGCCGTCGTAGTTCACGTCCGGCTGCACCAGGATGACGTTGTCGAGCCAGGGAACGCCGCCGCAAACCTCGGAATAGACCGCTTGCTGGAGCACCCAGGCGCCCATCGAGTGCACGGCCAGCGAGATCCTGCGGTGACAAACCATTTCCGGCTTGTCGTAGATCGCCATGTACTCGCCGATCTTGGCCAGCATACGGGCCAGTGCGGGGCCGGACAGGCGCGCTTCATCCTTGTCGTCGTAGTAGTCGAGCACGTCGCCGTTGCTGGGCCAGGAGAAGGCCACGCAGATCACGCCGAACATGCGCTCCAGTTTGACCATGCGTGCGTACACATCGGCCGGATCGGTCTTGAAGCCGTGCACGTAGATCAGCAGATCCTTGCACTCCTCACGCATGCGGCGCTGAAGGTGCAGGAACATCCATTCGGACGCGCGCTTGCCTTCGACTTCCTCGGGGTAGACGGTGGTTTGCCAGTCGCCGTGGCGCTCGTACACGTCGGCGATGCGCAGGTGCATCGGCCCCAGCGTGTTGAAGCGGTGGCCGAACTTCTCGCCGTCAAATCGCCTGTTCGTAACGACGATCATTTCTGACCTCGACTTTGGGGGCGACGTGGATGGCCGAGCGGTCGACCTCGATGCGAACGTGATCCTCGGTGTGAACGATGACGGCGCAGCCAGCCAGGACGCCGAGCAGCACCAGCATTGCGGCGATCGCCAGACCGACACCCACCCGGAAACGCCACCGGCGCTGCCGCTGTCGTGAGCGCTCTAGCGCGTGTTTTGCAGCGGCGCCCATCAGCCGATCTTCACGCCCAGTACCTTGCGCGCCTTGTCCCACCACGCACGCCGGTCCTGGTAGCCGTTGATCTGGGTGGGCTTGCTCTTGTCCGAGCCGGTGTTGACCAGGCCGCTGATCGCGGTAAAGCGGTCGGCGTCGGCATAGGCATTGAGCTTGCGGCTGTTCCAATACCACCCTGCCGACAGGCATGCGTTGATCGGGTCTTCGAGCAGCTGGGGGTTCTTGAGCAGCCGATCGTCGCCGAACAGAGCACGGCTGCA